>CBHEUU010000189.1:0-7980 GCA_965990355.1 uncultured Chitinophagaceae bacterium | reverse complement strand
CGCAAAATAATAATAACGCAGCTGCTTTAAGTGTTAATGGAAGAGGCATGTTATATCTTCCGGGTAAATTTATCCTGGCATCAGATGTCAATTATAGATATTCAGCAAAAACCCAGCGTATTGATGCAATCAATATGACCATATTAAATGCGTCATTAAGCAAAACCTTCCTGAAGGAGGATAAATTAAAATTAACCTTATCAGGCATTAACTTATTCGATGCTAATCCAACACTTAACCGTAGCGTAGGTGCTACTCAAATTACGCAAAGCAGCTTTAATACTATAATGCGCTACTTTATGTTAGGCGTAAGCTGGGATTTCACAAAATTTGGCACCTCTGCAGCAACCAATTAATCATCATGAAAAAGACACTTATAACCATCGTAACCATATTGCTTAGCAGCATTTGTTTATTTGCCCAGCAACCAGTACGTTTTATAACCAGTGGAACCATTGAATATCAAAAAAGAGTAAACACCTTTCAGGTAATAGGGAATGTGGTAGCACCCTTAGCCGACGCTAACGTTAAAGCGCGCCTGCAACAATTTATTGATCAATACAAAAAAACGCAGCCGCAATTTGCCACGTTTAACAGCAGCTTAAGCTTTAGTGGTAATAAAACATTGCTTACGCCCATACTTCCCGTTACGCCTTATCAAAGTTTTCAGTCAAACCCTATAACTTCAGAATCAAATACTATCTATACGGATCTATCTGACAATAAAATTGTGATGGAGAAAGATGCCATGGGCGAGCGGTTTTTATTAACAGATAGTACACGTAAAATAAAATGGAGAATAACCGGCGAAACCCGCGATATTTTGGGTTATAACTGTATTCGTGCCAACGTTTTAGTATCAGACTCTATTTATATCGTAGCGTTTTACACCGATAAAATACGCGTTAGCGGCGGCCCCGAGTTATTTACAGGTTTACCGGGTATGATATTGCAGTTAGCCATACCACATGAAAATGTATCGTGGGTTGCTACCAGGATAATTGATTCAGATCCTGCTAAACCTATAGGGCCTCCAAAGCGGGGAAAACCTGTTAATACCCAGCAACTGCTGGCTACTATTAAAAAAGGAATGGATGTTTATCAGGTAAGCGGGATTAATGTCGATTATTACTTGAAAATATTGGGTTTGCTATAAGTGAATTGGTAAGTTTCTGAAGATACGTATGATGAAGAAGCCGAAGAGTCCGATCAATGCGCAGATTCTTATTGGTTAGAAGGGGATGATGAAGACGTTCGAAGACTTTCCCTGGCATGGCTCGTGTCTCACGAGCCATTCATTATATAAAACAAAAACCCCAGCATGTCAAAGCCGGGAGTACCTGGCTGCAGAATTGCCAATAAGAACTATACCATGAAGTGGTGTCTCCCTTCGTTTCATTTGGAGATACAATTATGTACCAACCTTTATATATTTCCTTGATAAAGCCATTGGCGAGAAGCCGTTCGCGAATGGTCCTCGTCAATGCATCAGTCTTAATCGCAACCCTGCCGCTATTCTGAAGTGTCTGCAATGCCTCCAGTGATTCAGCTAATTTTTCCGCAGCCGTATGGGATTTGCAAACGGATTGATATATTCAGATTTAGCTTTTCAGTTTTCAAATCAAGATGTACCTGATCTTTCGGGAAGCAAAATGCTTGGCCATAAAAATCCACCTACAACACAACACTATGCAAAGATTTTAGATAGAAAAGTTAGTGATGATATGAAAGTGTTGACGGGGAAGTTTGTTGCTCAAAATAAACCTGTTAGATAAGACATTATATAGTGCAAGCAGGTAAAATGCTGTCTTTGACACAGCTTTATGTTTTACGCTCTGCATTTCATCTTCCCTTTTCAAAAAAATAGCCCAATCGTTGATTTTGGCACAAACACCGTTAATACGGCAACATCTATCCTTTTATAGCAGACCATCTTTGTGTTGTAATTAATTATCACCATTAAAATTTAAAAAAATGAATAAAAAGAAAGTTTGGTTTGTAACTGGCGCCTCAAAGGGTTTAGGATTAACCCTGGTAAAAAAGTTACTGAGTGATGGCTACAAAGTAGCTGCCACCTCAAGAAATGTAAAAGCGCTGAGTGTTGAGGTTGATAACAATACTTCCAACTTCTTGCCACTTCAGGTGGACTTAGTAAATGCAGGAAGTGTTACATCTGCCATTCATCAAGCCATTGAAATGTTTGGCAAAATAGATGTAGTTGTTAACAATGCAGGCTATGGTCAATTAGGAACATTGGAAGAACTGACCGACACGGAAGCCCGTCAAAATTTTGACATCAATGTATTTGGTACATTGAATGTGATCAGGGCTGTCATGCCTCACTTCAGAAGCAGAAAGGCAGGGCACATCATCAACATTTCATCTATTGCCGGTTTCCTGGGTGCATTCCCCGGCTGGGGTATTTACAACGCCACAAAATTTGCAGTAGCTGGTCTTACTGAAGCACTTTCAGCAGAAACTAAATCAATGGGTGTTTCAACCACTATCGTTTATCCTGGCTATTTCAAAACCAATTTCCTTTTGGATGGTTCCCTGAACCTGGCGAAAAATCCAATCGCTGATTATAAGGAAGCAAGAGATCTGGAAGTAATACATGAAACCCAAATCATAGGCAATCAGCCTGGTAATCCTGAAAAAGCTGCTGAAGCATTTATTTCTCTTGCTGAAATGGAAACTGCCCCATTACATTTTTTTATGGGTTCAGATTCTTTTGGTATGGCAAACAGCAAAATAGAATTGCTTCAAAACGAATTGGCAGCTAATGAAGTGTTGAGCAAATCAACGGATTACGCAAAATAATTTAATCACAATTTAAAATTTAAAAAATGAAAAGTAGTATTTTAAAATCGCTGTCAGCACTATTAGTGCTACTGTTTGCCTTCACTGCAAACACTTATTCACAGCCAACAAGTATCAAAACAAACGGTACAAAACTTACGAAAAAAGTGTTGATTGTACTCTCAGCTGCCGACACATGGACAAGGGCTAACGGAGAAAAATATCCTACCGGCTACTGGGCAGAAGAATTTGTAGATGTGCATAAAGAATTTGTAGAAGCTGGTTACACTGTAGATATTGCTTCACCAAGAGCAGTAAAACCTACAGCAGACCCTAAAAGTCTTGAAGTAGCCACCGTCGGTGCAGAAAAAGCACTTGCATTTTCTTACTATATTACTGCACTATCCAAAGAGCTGAACCATCCTTTGGAATTATCTAAAATAAATATGGCAGAATATGGTGCAGTCGTAATTCCTGGTGGTCATGGCCCTGTTGAAGATTTGTATAAAGACAAAGACATGGGTAAAGTGCTTTTTGCAGCGGATAAATCCAAAAAAGTTATCGGTGCTGTTTGTCATGGTCAGGGGGCTTTTTTAAGTGCTGTTGACAGTAAAGGCAACTGGTTGTTCAAAGGTAGAAACATGACATCGTTCAGCGATGCAGAAGAAATTGAATTTGGTACTGCAAGTAATGCACCTTGGCTTTTAGCTTCAACATTGAGAAAGTATGGTGCAAACTATAGTTGTGGTAAAAACTGGGGCAATTATATCATGGTTGACGGAAACCTCGTAACAGGTCAAAACCCGGCATCAAGCATTCCAATGGCAAAAGCAATCATTGAATTATTGAATAAAAAACAGCCACACTAATTACTGAAAATACTCAGTATGAAAACCGTAGCATTTTCTAATTTTGACAGAGCTTTAAACTCCTAAAGCTCTGTTATTTTAACTTACTTACAATGAACAGCAAACATATCCATCACTTCAATTCAATCGCTGAGTTTCACAAAATGAGTGGTTTGCCCAAGCCTGAACATCCGTTGGTAAGCCTTGTAGATTATGGCCTGGTAGATTATCAGACAGATGAAATTGAAATAACTTGGGTGCAAGATTTTTATTCGGTTGGTTTAAAAAGAAATATTCAGGGTAAGTTTAAGTATGGGCAACAACAGTATGATTTTGATGAAGGGCTTATGACATTTGTGGCACCAAAGCAAGTAGTAAGTATTACTATTGACAAAAGCGAAACTACAAAACCTACTGGACTCTTGCTTTTTATTCATCCTGACTTTCTTTGGAATACTCCTTTAGTAAAGACCATAAGTAAATATGAATTTTTTGGCTATAATATAAACGAAGCTTTATTTATGTCCGAAAAGGAAGAAGTGGTAATTACGGATATTTTAAAAAACATACAAAGAGAGTACCATTCTGCCATTGATAAGTTTACCCAAAATATCATCATTGCCCAAATAGAACAACTATTAGGTTACTGTGAAAGATTTTACCAAAGGCAATTTATCACCAGAACCAAGACGAACCACCAGATACTTGCCAAGGTAGAAGCTATCTTAGATGACTATTTCAACAGCGATGACCTTATTGAAAAAGGGCCACCAACAGCCCAGTATCTTGCAGAACAGCTCTGTCTCTCGCCGAATTACTTAGGTAGTTTATTAAGGTCACTTACCGGCCATTCAACCCAAACTCATATTCATGAAAAGTTGATAGAAAAGGCAAAAGAAAAGTTATCAACCACAAATCTATCGGTAAGTGAAATTGCCTATGAACTAGGCTTTGAACACAGCCAGAGTTTCAGCAAACTGTTTAAGAGTAAAACCAAAGTATCACCACTTGAGTTCAGAGCATCGTTTAATTAAATTGTGCTCAGTTATGGAAACAACTAACATTGAGTATATTTATAAGTTAGCTGTAATTAAATTAAAACACTTTTAGTAAAAAAACAACAATGAATTTTGAGCAACTTGTTCCAAATGTTTATTATGTGAATATTACCAATGGTTTGAAAATGTTTGTCGATTGTTTAGGGTTTATTATTGGACATAATGAAATAAAATCTGACCAACCTTTTTGCGTACTGAATAAAGATCGATTAAGCATTTATCTTTTTGAACATGCAAAGCTTGCTAAAGAGCATAATCCTGAGTTCAGGCTTGTCACTAAAAATATTGAAGAAATCTATGAAAAGGTTTCTAAATCTCACCCGGAATTTCTTCATCCAAATCTCAAAGAGGTTACGCTTCGCCCATGGAGTGCTAAAGAATTCGCATTAAGGGATGAACAGGTGTGTATTATAATTCAGCAATGGTAAAACATTGTGCACTTTCATACTTTGCCTAAACAATGACAAAGAAAAGTTCGTAGGGCAATTCTTCCAACATGTGTATTTTGGTTCCATGTAACAGACCAATCGTTTATAAAAAAAAAAAGGCCGCCTCGGCGACCTTCTTAGTTGATATACTTTCAATTATCTAACCATTTGATGTGTGATTTACAAGAATTTAACCAGGAATTGCATTCGGTTCAAACATTGTTCCCTTGAGTAACAATAGGTAACCTTCAATCATATTTGTCAATTCTTTTTTTTGAACTAAATATTCTTTTGTTGCGATTTGTCCATCATCTCGCTTTTGCCGTAGGTTTTTGAGGGCGAGAGCATGCTGGTAATAGTTTTTGGCATGGTTGTAAAGGTCGGCATTCTTCGCTTTTTGTTCTTTATATGCTTCAGAAAGGACATAAGAATTTGACTGATCTGTAATCAATTCGACCGATAGTCCACTTCTCTCACCGTAGCCAATAAACTGCTGGTACTGGAAACTTGGCTGCTGTCGGATGGCCTGCGTATAACCTTCGCTTAAAAACTCAAATTCACCCTGGCGAGTGATAATGGTCCAATGTATTCCTCCCGCAACTTCTTTCTTTTCTATATCCTCAATTTCGAAAGCCCCGTCGAAGAGAACATCAATATCAAACTGCAAGTTTTTTACATTGCGAAAACACAAAGTTGCCGGAGCGACCCAAAAAGTAAAGCCCAGGCCTTCAACTTCGGGGCTGTTCCATTTGAATATATAGTCGATATCTAACAATAGATTATTAGTAAGAGCCATCTTGTATACAGTAGCGTCATGCCAGCCCATTTGCTCAAAATCAGCTTCGGTCCAGATATTCTTTTCTAATATATAGTTCATAGTATGATGACATTTCCGAAAATAGAAAAAAGGTTTCAGAAATGGACCCCTTTTGCCATGCTCACACCTCGAAAGTTACAATTATCTAACAACCTCGTGCGGATTTGCAGAATTTCTACTATTTTTCAGCTGACAATGTTCAGCATACAAATGTTTATCGATTTAAACTTCCTTAATGAGTTTTACTGAAAAACAAATATTGACACAACTCGATCTTGCTTTTAACGGAGTTCCGGGTGACCAATTTCCTCAGGGCCGGCCGCAAGATATTAAGTATAACTTCTTTCTTGATTTAGAACATGGATATTGTGAAACTGCCGGAAGCAAAATCCACTTGTATGCAGATGAGGCGAGATGGGCAATTGTGTTTGAAAAAAGTGGCTATCAGAATAGGGCGACAAGGGCAGAAATTGAACTATGTTATTTTGGTAATTGTATTACATATCCAGTAAGCGAATATCCTGAGAGAAACTACATCTCGAATTCAAGCGACATAATATTGATTGATGGGGATGAATTTGAAAGAATCGAAAATAAAGAGGGCACGGATATGGAAACATTTGAATTAATTGCAAAGGATACAAAGAATGTGAAAGTTCGCGATAGATTAATTCCATTTAACAACAATTATAAAGACTACGAAAAGTTGGGCATCGCTGTAAGAGAATATGAGAATCCCTGTAAATTGATTGCGTTTGAAGATTTCGTACGGTATTTAAATGAAACCGACCCCGGAAGTATAGAGGCCAAGGAAAATGACATTCGGCAACATATTCCACATGACTTAACTAAAATAATGGTGATCGACAGATTTCATTTTATCAGCGCATACGATAAAGATAATCTTCCCAGTAGCCAGGAAACTTATCAGCTTATAGCAAGAGTTTTGATAACAAAAGATAGCAAGCAATGGAAGCCTCTGCAAGCTCCAAATAATCATTGGTCAAACTGGGAATCGGGAAACTTATAGGCCCAAATCTTGTAAACAATTATAAGGTTAATTTCAACTTGTTTGTTCTAATAAAAGTTGAGTGTTTCTATCGTGAGAGGATGACTGTCAATCTCTTCTTCTGTCAGGTCATCGTCCTCCTGAACCTTGAAATCGATTGTGTCTGTTAAGGCCGTGCCCACGTATACGATATTCGATGGGTCTTGTCGATTAGGAATTGCAAAGTGTAGTGTACAGCAACACTAGCATTCAGAGCGTAAGAGCTTGTTTCATCACAGAAGTCATCCATGTCAGGTATTATTTCTTCTACTGCTGACTGGAACTGTTTGAGTTCTTCAGCAAAAGGCAAAGTGTTTCGGCCTTGTTCGCAAACCGTAATTGTGTCAATTAAAATGTCCGGATCTCCCCCAATTGTGTACGTTCACAAAATTTTGATAGCCTGTAAATAACTTCTTGCTAATGGAGATTGCCAGCTACAGTTGTCGATTCGAACTTAGATTGTAAACTTGCGCCTTGAATAAGACGGTAAACTCCTGACATTTCATGGGCCAAAATAGAAAATGACTGGAACGTATTAATAAAAAAGGGATTCAAAACTGAAACCCTTTGTCATGCTCGTTCCTCCTGTGGACAATTATTGAACTAGCTATTTTCACAACTGATTGAATTTCAATAACTATAGTTTTTTTGCCTCAATAGTGGAGCAGGGGCGGCAAATATAAGGTGTTCTTGTGAAGCACACATTTTAATATATTTACATACATCATCACTTTAGCCTGATATGCAGTTGCCAAAATTTCTTACGGATTTAATCGATAATTTCTCTATTACAAATATCTCAACCTGGCTAAGAGAGTTTATCAGTTTTTTTTATCGTCCCAAAAGGTTTGCAAACGACTTCTATAATAAGCGTTTTGTTGATCAATTAAATCAAGTCATATTTTATACAGCTCTTCAAGCCTTCATAGGTTGGTTAATTTTTAAAGACATGGAGGTCCGTGATAGCTATAGAATGATTCTC
>CBHEUU010000188.1:0-8015 GCA_965990355.1 uncultured Chitinophagaceae bacterium | reverse complement strand
TAATGTAGTTACCATCATTTCCGCCAGGACCTGCAGCTCCACCGGTTGGTGTCAGGTTATCAGCAAAGTTGTAATTGACAGAATTACCGTCAACATCCGTTTTGCCATAAACAGCCAGGTCTGAAAACATATATTCTGTTCCAATCACAACAGAATTGGTATTCGCTGCGGTGTTAGTCCAGTATGAGCGTATATGACGGTCACTGATAGCCAGCGCTGCTTTTAGGCCCGACTCTGTATTGAATGTGGTTCCTGGTTCAAAAAATGAAAGCGGGTCAGGTTCCAGGAAACTTTTTTTACATCCTGTTAAGGATACAGCACCTATAAAGGTCACTGTCGTCAGGATGCCTGATAATATTTTTATGTTTTTATATTTAAAAGATGGCATAGCTGATTTTTTAGAAGTTAACATTTAATCCAAGTGAATAAACACGGGTAGCAAGACCGCCTGTTTCAGGGTCACCGTATTCCCAATCCTTTTGCCATACAGCTACGTTACGGACAGAAGCATAAAATTTAACTCTCTGTAATTCCAACTTGTCTGTCCATTTTTTGGGTAATGTGTAACCAACAGCTATGTTTTCAAGGCGGATGAATGAGCGGTTATACAATCTGTCTGCTGAAGCTCCTGCAGGCGTCATGGCATCCAGGCGCGCGTATTTATTGGTTGGATTGTCTGGTGTCCAGTATTCCTTTGTAAACGTGTTAAAATTGTAAGTGATCAACGAACCACCATTATCCTTATTGAGATAATTTCCGTCGAGACTCTTATGACCCATGTACGAATACATGTTGATGGAAAGAGTCAGGTTTTTGAAAAAGGTGAAGTCGTTTCGCAGTTGCCAGTTGATCGGCGGTGCTGTTTGACCGAGGAACTGCTTGTCATTATCATTATAAACAGGCGTGGTAGATCCATCTGCGTTTTTCTTATCATCAGCTGTATAAGTATTAGCTATTTTGGGATCTCCGGGACTTTGTCCATATCTTTTCGCTTCTTCAGCTTCATTCGTCTGCCAGATACCAGTTACGCGATAATTCCAGATTGCACTGATTGGATGACCAATGAACCAGCCATTGCTTTTATCGTCCATCTCCCTGGTGCCAATAACGTTGCCATTCGCATCAACGATATTTTCCGATTGGTAATACAGGTGTTTGATGGTGTTTTTAACATATGAAAAGCTCAGGCTTGTATTCCACTCAAATGCACGGCTCCTGATATTGTTAGAGTTGATCACGAAATCAATACCTCTGTTCTGCACTTCGCCAAGATTGGTGGTGATACTGAAAAATCCTGTGAAGCCGGGCAGACGTTGTGCCATGATCATATCGTGCGTCTTCATTGTATAATAATCGATGGACCCGGTGATACGATCATTTAAGAAACCGAAGTCCAGACCGATATTCAATGATGCTGTTTTTTCCCATTGCAGGTTTGGATTCGCCATACGATCAACCAACAGGTATTTTACTTCCTCTGTACCGCTGCCTACAATATAACCCATCGTTGCTCCCAAGCCAGAGCTCAGGTTAGCCAGTGACACATAAGGATCTCCGAGAGAACGGTTACCGTTCTCACCATAAGTAACACGAAGACTACCAGTACTCATGACATCAGTCCACTTGAAGAATTTTTCGTTGGTAAAAGCCCATTTAGCGCCAAACGCCGGGAATGTTGCATATGGGTTGTTCTGTCCGAATGCAGAATAACCGTCGCGGCGTACTGATGCTGAAACTGTATAACGGTTGTCAAAAGTATAGACCGCTCTTGCCAGCAATCCATCTGCTGTTTGGTGTGAATCTTCCGTTGAAAACGAACTATTTTCCTTTGTAGCATTTTGGGTATTGTGAAAGCCCAATGCATCAGTTGGCAGGATATTTCGGGCATTTATTACATCATACCAGTATTTGCGTTCTTCTGCTTCCTGCACAAGCGTTACATTCAACCGGTGTACTTTAGCGAATGTATGTTCCCAGGCCAGCGTATTGTTGAGCGACCAGTCAAAACGTTTGGAATTTGAACGGTCAACACCACGATTCACTGGCAGCGTGTTTGGTTCAGCTGCTGACATGAAATAACGGTTGTAAAACCATTGGTAACGTGGAGATATATTGAACGAATAAGTGATACCAAAAGGGAGCTTCACTTTTGCAGTGAGAATCGTATTGAGCACCGTATAGCCTCGTTCGAGTTCCAGGTATTGTTTTTCAAAATCATGATTGTATCCTCTCAAAATTGTGTTATTTCCCATCGGGTATTGTGAGAGAGTTCCATCCTCATTCCGGTAATGGCTGAATGGAGAATTGCGTATCTGGTTATTATCCCAGTAGTTTAAGCCGAGGCCAGGTTGCAGGTCTCCGTCAGTACGGTCCTGGAAGTTAACATTCGCTCCTACTTCCAGCCATTTATTCACTTTTCCTTCCACTTTGATGTTGGAGCGGATGGCTTTATAATTATTATAACTGACAGCACCTTCATTACGCAGATAACCAACCGACATATAATAATTCATCTTATCACTGGCTCCGGATATGCTGGCATTATAATCCTGGTTGAACCCGGTCCGGAATGTGTGATCGTACCAATCGAAAGTATTACCGGCCAGGTAATCTGTCAATACCCCGCCTTCAAGCCCGAGGCGTCTTGCATAGATACTCGCATCAGTTTCTCCGGGAGAGTTGACGCTATAGGCGCGCCATTGGTCCAGGCTTATCCCATACTTGCTAAGGTTACCCGGCGAATCGTAAAATCCGGGACGACCAACTGTGGCTGCAGTTTGATATGCTTCATATGCACCTGTTGCAGCATTTACTCCGTATGTAGGTGTTTTATACCAGTCTTCCCGGTATTGCATGTATGCCTGTGGACCGAACACTTCCCGGTAGGCACTCTTGGTGGTAGCTCCGAAATTGGAAGTGAAATTAACAACCGGTTTGCCCTGTTTGCCTTTTTTGGTGGTGATAATGATAACACCGCTTGCAGCCCTTGAGCCGTATACAGCAGCAGCCGATGCATCTTTCAATACATCGATCTGTCCGATATCATCGGGATTGATCTCTGAAAGTTCCCCATAAAAAAGCATTCCGTCCAACACGATCAGCGGCTCATTATGCCCTCCGTCCGTATATACCGAACGCTGGCCGCGCAGCTGCATAGATCCGCCGCCCTTAGCCGAAGGATCGTAGCCCACACTTAAACCAGGCGTTCCGCGCAGGATATCCTGTACCGTGTTGGGGTTTTCGTTGGCTAATTTATCAGGCCGGATTTGAACAACCGAACCGGTCAGATCTTTTTTACGCATTGTACCGTAACCAACTACCACCACATCCCCCAAATCCTGGCTAAGAGAGGTCAGTGTTACATCTATAGTCGCATCATCTGTGGTAGCGATCGCTTCCTTTTCCTGGTATCCAACAAATGAAAAAACAAGCGTAGCGCCTTTAGATACTTTGATTCTGTACTTCCCCAGTTCATCGGTAGTCACGCCTGTCGGGGTACCTTTTACCTGCACAGTAACAGCGTGCAAAGGTTTGGTTCCATCGGTAACCCTTCCTTTTACAGTAATCTCCTGGGAATATGCCTGAGCAACAAATAAGGTAAGAATGGTCAGGATTGGGATTTTAAGGAACCGGAATCCCTTTTTGCAGCAAGCATTTGAATAGCTGCTATCCGGCAAGCTGATTCTCATAATAGCTAGTTTAATCGTTTACTAAATTTGGTTGATGTTGTCCTCGACAACAGCGTGCAAAATATGTGAAGGAAGAGTTAAGGCAGGGGGGCCTATTTGAAAAAAAGGGGGGTAATTCATATTTCTGCCGCTTTGCCCCTCATTTTTATCATTCACCCCCGCTGGTTGTTGGCCGGTAAGCTGATATTTGGCGATCGTTTGTCATACATATATATATTATGAAGAAAATATTCCTGATTGCCGCCCTGTTTTGTACGGGAATTGCATTTTCCCAAAACAGATCATTCCAGCCCGGAAAGCTGTGGCCCGATGATAAAGGCACACATATAAATGCTCACGGTGGCGGATTTTTGTACCAGAACGGAAAATATTACTGGTTTGGTGAACACAAGATCACCGGCAGAAAGGGAAACACGGCACAGGTGGGTGTGCACTGTTATTCCTCCACAGATCTGTATAACTGGAAAGACGAAGGCATTGCATTCAGGGTTTCCGGGGACTCTGCAAGTGATGTCGCAAAGGGATGCATCCTCGAGCGTCCAAAAGTGATCTATAATGCCCGGACAAAAAAGTACGTAATGTGGTTCCACCTGGAACTGCGGGGAAAGGGTTACAGTGCGGCCAGGGCTGGTGTAGCTGTAAGCGATAAAGTTACAGGCCCCTATACCTTTATAAAAAGCTACCGCCCCAATGCAGGAAAACTGCCTTATAATAATATAGGTACAGCTATTGCAAACTGCGCCGCTCCGGCAACAAAAACCGATAGCTTTTTCTGCAGGGATATTCCCGGCGGGCAAATGGCAAGGGATATGACCCTGTTTGTAGATGACGATGGCAAAGCTTATCACGTATTTGCATCAGAAGAGAATTTCACCCTTGACCTGGCAGAGCTTACAGATGATTATACCGGGCATACAGGAAAATTCATCCGTATTTATGCAGGGCATCAAACAGAAGCCCCTGCCCTTTTCAAACATAATGGGAAGTATTATATGATCGGGTCGGGCTGCACAGGATGGGATCCTAATCCTGCCCGTTGGTTTGTGACGGATTCCATCTGGGGTAACTGGACATATATGGGCAATCCCTGCAGAGGCGATGGCTCGCAAATTACCTATGGAGGGCAAAGCACTTATGTATTGCCAGTTGCGGGCAAAAAAGATGCATTCATTTTTATTGCAGATAAATGGACTCCTCAAAATCCTATTGATGGAAGATATTTCTGGCTGCCCATACAATTTGATAAGGATAAAATCTTTATTGATTGGAAAAATGAATGGGACCTGAGTTTCTTTAAATAAGATCAGAGTATTATTCCCTGCTCATAATTTTTCCGGTAAGCCAGTGGATTCATTTTGTATTGGCGCAGGAACTGCCTGTTGAAATTGGACAGGTTATTAAATCCGCAGTCGAAACATATCTCCGCAACACTCATTTTATTCTCCAGCAATAATTTGCTTGCATGGTTCAATCTTATTTCTGTCAGAAATGTGCTGAATGTCTTTCTTGTCCGCTGGCTGAAATATCTTGAAAACGAATTCTCCGCCATATTCACCACTTTGGCTACTTCATTCAAGCGGATATCCCTTGTATAATTATTCAAGACAAAATCAAATATCTTATTCATTCTGCCGCTTTCTTTCTGGTTATGCCCCTTCATAAAACTTTGGGATATATAACGGAAAGATTTTGCTGAAGCTATCACTGAAAGAATTTCGACCAGTTTCATCCACCGTTGCAGTCCTTCCAGTTCAAGTATCTCCTGCATTTTCTGGCTGATCGATTTATTTAAAGCCCCGGTAATTTCAATTCCACGGGCTGAGCGGGTAAACAATCCCTGCAATTTTCTTGCTTCTGGTAATGCAAGAAAGTCCTCCCCGAGCGATGCTTCCATAAAATGTATTACAATCGATCTCGCCCGCAGCTTTGAATTACGGTTAAAATATTTATCATCGTTTCTGTAGGTGTGAGGCAGATTGGGCCCAATGAATGCAAGATTACCCGGAGCAAAATTGCTGATATTATCTCCAATAAATCTTTTTCCTGTGCTTTCAGTTACCAATACAAGTTCATACTCCGGATGAAAATGCCAGGGGTTAGGATAATATTTATAATCAAAATTCTTGACGACAAATGATTCGTCTTTAGCAAGCGGGAGATGTTCAAGCAAGGGTTGCATACATCAGATTATAACACAATTTAAGCCTTGCTATCGGAAAAATTGTTAGAATAGTATCATTTTTACACATTTGTAGCGTAGTTCGGATGTAGAGCAGCCCGTAGCTTTGATTTTCAAACCGATTGTTATGCCATTCGAAAACTTAAACGGGGAACAGGTCCAATCCTTCCATAAAGATGGCTATGTTATTATAAAGAATTTTTGCAGCAAAGCTGAAGTTGACAGGATGTACTCTACAGCCATTGAAGACGATGCCATGAGCAAGAATGCACTCCTGCTTAATGACCAGACCGGTAAAAAGACAAAACTCTCCCTCTGGTTCACACCCGGCAATGATGTTTTCGGTTACCTCACAAGAAGTGAAAAAATGATCCATTCTGTTGCGCAGTTGCTGGACAGCAAAGCGCCGGTTTGTCATTTTCATTCGAAACTGATGCAAAAAGAACCGAAAGTTGGTGGCGCCTGGGAATGGCACCAGGATTATGGATATTGGTATAAGAACCAGTTTATGTTCCCTGACCAGTTGATATCTGTGATGGTAGCGCTCACAAAAGCCAATAAGGAAAACGGGTGTTTGCAGGTCATAAAAGGATCGCATAAGCTTGGCCGGGTAAATCACGGATTCGCAGGAGAACAGGTAGGTGCTGATATGACCATGGTAAATAATGCGCTGCAAACGATGGAACATGTATATGTTGAACTGGAACCTGGTGATGCGCTGTTTTTTCATAGTAATATCCTCCACCGCTCAGAAGCAAATCTTTCTGATTATCCCCGCTGGTCGATCATTTCCTGTTACTGTTCGCAGTCCAATCTCGCGTATAACGAAACTTCTACTTCATGGAAAATACCTGTCAGTACAGTACCGGATATCGCTATTGAAAAATGGGAAGCCGAATCTTTATCCAACGCCGATTTTCTTAAGAAAGAAGATGATCCTGCACTTAAAGACTACCAGACAACAAAATCAGTTAAATAATCTCTTTAAATTAATAACCACTATTAATGAAGTACTACTGTGCCTTGTTTTCTTTTGTTATTATTCTCTGTAACAATTCGATTGCTCAAAAAGTAAACCTGAAAGACGGGTATCCTAATTCCATTAAGCCAGTAGGCGTAATTAAAGGGCTTGATGATACTACCCTTCTTGAAGTCATTCAACGACAAACCTTCCGTTACTTCTGGCATTTTGCGCACCCGGTAAGTGGGCTTTCAAGAGAAAGAAGCAATACAATCCGCGCAGATTATTTCTGGGACTATGCCAATGAAGCATACGATCAGCCTAATTTCAGCAAAGGAACCTATGGACCTGAAGCGTGTGCCATCGGCGGTACGGGGTTTGGTATCATGGCAACGATCGTTGCTGTTGAGAGAGGATGGATAGGAAGGGATACAGCATTGAAGCGCCTGGTAAAAATGATCGATTTCCTGAACAAGGCTGAAAGCTTTCACGGCATATTTCCTCACTTCATGAATGGCGAAACGGGGAAAACGATTGCCTTCGGAAAACTGGATGATGGTGCAGATATTGTGGAAACAAGTTATTTATTAATGGGATTCCTGTGTGCCCGTGAATATTTTAATACGGAGGAACCACTTGAAAAATATTTCCGCAACCGGGTAAACGATTTATGGAGGTCGGCCAACTGGAACTGGCATGCAAAAGGTGGGAATACACTGCTCTACTGGCACTGGAGTGCATTAAACGGGTTTGATATGAATTTCCCGGTAAGAGGATGGAATGAATGCCTTATCACTTTCATTATGTCTGCCTCATCCCCTAACCACGCTATTTCATCCGATGTTTATTTCAATAGCTGGGTAAACAGCGCATCTTATTTCAATGGCAAAAAATATTATGATATCAAACTGCCTTTGGGATTTGAGTATGGCGGGCCCCTGTTTTTTTCCCATTATACTTTTATGGGCATCGACCCGAAGAAGCTGGAAAGCTACCAGGTTGATTACTGGGAGCAAAACCTGAATCATACGCTTATCAACAGGCAATGGTGCATCGACAATCCAAAGAAGTTCAAAGGTTACAGTGCACAGTGCTGGGGCTTAACGGCCGGTGATAGTTATAAAGGATACGTAGCGCATTGCCCACAGGAAGATCTCGGCGTTATTCAACCAACTGCAGCGCTTTC
>CBHEUU010000187.1:0-8016 GCA_965990355.1 uncultured Chitinophagaceae bacterium | reverse complement strand
CCACCTTGACTTCCTTAGCCAGTTGACAGAAAGTATCGGTATCGTATTGAATACTATTGAAGCGAATACACGTACGGAAAGCCTGCTGGAACAATCGCAGTCGCTCACTGATGAGTTGAGAAGGACCAATGAAGAACTGCAGGATAAAGCGCATCTGCTGGCAAAACAAAAAGAAGAAGTGGAAGCGAAGAACAAGGAAGTGGAAGAAGCAAGGTTGTCGCTCGAAGAAAAAGCAGAACAATTGCAGCTTACCTCCAAATACAAATCCGAGTTCCTTGCGAATATGTCGCATGAGTTACGTACGCCATTGAACTCACTCCTGATCCTTGCACAACAGCTATACGGAAACCATGAAGGCAACCTGAATGAGAAACAGGTAAGTTATGCGAAAACCATTCACAGTTGTGGTGATGACCTTATCCAGCTGATCAATGATATCCTTGACCTTTCCAAGATCGAGTCCGGTTATATTTCTACTGACTTTACCAATCTTGCCTTCAGGGATATCACGAGCTTTGTGGAAACTACCTTCAAGCATATTTCTGAAAATAAAAATCTCCGCTTCCGTATTGAACTGGATGATCGGCTGCCGGCCAGCCTTGAAACGGATGCGCAAAGGCTTAACCAGATTCTTAAAAACCTGCTTTCAAATGCCTTTAAGTTCACCGAAAAAGGAGAAGTGCGCTTCAGGATATTTGAAGCTAATCATAACTGGCGGCAAAGCAATCTGAACCTTGACAACGCACAAAAAGTGGTAGCTTTTGAAATTCAGGATACAGGTATCGGTATCAGCAAAGACAAGCAGAATATCATCTTTGAAGCATTCCAGCAGGCGGAAGGTTCCACCAGCCGCAAGTATGGAGGTACTGGTCTTGGATTGTCAATCAGCCGTGGCCTGGCCGACCTGCTTGGAGGTTCTATTGAATTGAATAGTGAAGCAGGGCAAGGCAGCACATTCACCCTGTTCCTCCCTATCAATTATGATCCCACTATAATGAAGCGGGAAAAACAAAGCAGCCTCCAGATAAGTGAATATAAACTGGCAGAAGGAACAACGGTGACAGATACTTTGCAATCAGTGCCTACTATCAAGGTAAATGAAACAAAAGACCTTGATGCAATGAATGAGATCATTAATGAAACAGGTGATGACCGCAATAATATTATTACCGGGGATAAAGTAGTGCTGGTAATTGAAGATGATCTTCGCTTTGGCAAGATCATGATCGAGAAAGCACATGAAATGGATCTGAAGGTAGTGATAGCAGCAAGCTTCGGCCATGTGTTTGACCTCGTGAATAAATATACTCCTATCGCTATTACGCTGGATGTGAAATTACCTGACGCCAGTGGCTGGAGAATACTGGACCTTTTCAAGAATGATATCACTCTCCGGCATATACCCATTCACCTGATCTCTGGTGAAGAAAACCGCCTGCTGGCAATGCACAGGGGGGCCAAGAGTTTCCATCTTAAGCCATTAAAGGCTGAAGCACTTGATACATTGTTTGCAGATATTGCAACCTATAGCAAACTGGAGCAAAAAAGGTTACTGATCGTGGAAGATAATGAGCTGGATTCATCACGCATTGTCAAAATAATGGAGAATAACAGCCATATCAATATCGACATTGCAAGTTCAGGCACAACTGCACTGGGAAAGATCCGTGAAACAGCCTATGATGGAATTATCGTTGACTATATGCTGCCGGATATAGGTGGCATGGAGCTGATAACTGAAATAGCCAGCCTCCGGAAAACACAGCCGGTGTTGATCTATTCAGCCCGTGATTTTTCTTCCAAAGAAAGAACGCAATTGAAACAATACTCCAACCGCATCCTTCTGAAAGATGTCAACTCGCTTGACCTGTTACTGGATGAAGTGGTGATGCTTTTGCATATAGATCACAAAATGCTGGTGCCGGAAAATCAAAAGCTGATCGAAAACCTCCGCTCCAAGAATGATGTGCTCACGCATAAGAAAGTGCTGGTGGTGGATGATGATGTGCGCAACCTGTTTGCGCTCACAACAGCATTTGAAAGGTATAATATCCATACTATCACTGCGGAAAGCGGCCAGGAAGCCATGCGTATACTGGAAGAAGACAATAATATTGATATTGTGCTGATGGACATTATGATGCCGGAAATGGATGGCTATGAAACAACACAAAAAATAAGAAGGGAACATAAAAACACCAGCTTGCCTATTATTGCAGTTACAGCCAAAGCGATGAAAGGTGACAGGGAAAAATGTATTGAAGCAGGGGCTTCTGATTATATCACCAAACCGGTGAAGATCGATCAGTTGCTCTCCCTGATGCGTATATGGCTCTATAAATAAGTAGTGGATGAAGCCCAATTCGAAGCAACCGCCTAAGTCGGACATCAAGATACTTGTCGTTGATGACCGTGAAGACAATCTTTTTTCCATTGAAGCAATCCTGGAAAAAGATAACTACACGATCGTTAAAGCAAGTTCAGGACGTGCCGCATTAAAGATACTGTTGCAGCAACATGATTTTTCCCTGATCCTGATGGATGTGCAGATGCCCGACCTCAATGGGTTTGAAACAGCTGCTATCATTTATGAAAGGGATAAACTGAAAGATATACCGATCATCTTCATCACAGCACATGATTATGATGAGGACATTATTTTTAAAGGGTACCGCACAGGTGGTGTGGACTATATCTACAAACCGATCAATCCCGATCTGCTACGGGTGAAAGTGGGTGTTTTCGTAGAACTATACAGGAAGAATTACCAGTTGATGCTCCACGAACAAAAGCTGCTGGCAGCCAACCGTTCCCTTCAAAAAGAAATTGAAGAAAGAAAAGCATCGGAAGAAAAAGTAAGAATGCTGAATGCCCAACTGGTGGAAAACAATCTGCAGTTGAAAGAGATCAACGAGGAACTGGACCAGTTCGCCTATGTAGCTTCACACGATCTGCAGGAACCCTTGCGGAAGATACAGGTGTTCAGTGACAAGATACTGATGGCAAAGCAGCATGACGAAGAAATTGAAAAATACTTTAAAAAGATCATCAGCTCCTCACAACGGATGCAATCGCTGATCAATGACCTCCTGAGTTTTTCCAGGCATTCCGCCGGTCCGTCTGATTTTAAGATGGTGGACCTGAACCTGCTGGTGAAAGAAGCGCTGGTTGAACTGGAGATCAAAATTGAAAAAAGCAACGCTGTTATTAATTATGATGATCTGCCTGTTATTTGTGCTATCCCCAGCCTGGTAAGACAATTGTTTTATAACCTTATCAGCAATGCCATCAAGTTCAGAAAAGAAAATACACCGGCCGAAGTAACGATATCATCCCGGAAAATACCTGCTTCAAAACCGGAACAGGTGTCGTATGAAATAACTGTTGCGGATAAGGGCATCGGCTTTGAACAACAGTTTGAGGCAGATATTTTCCGTGTGTTCAAACGCCTGCATAGTTATCACGACTTTGAAGGATCAGGCATTGGATTATCCATCTGTAAAAAGATCGTAGACAAACATAATGGAACGATCCGGGCGGAAAGTAAGCCCGGGGAAGGCGCTTCATTTATTATCAGGCTACCGGAGATGCAATCGGGAGCCGGGAATTAGGAACCGGGAGTCGCACTCCTGTAACATACGGGATATTTCAAACGGTTTGCCCCCGCTTTCATATACTTCAGCCCTGCGCTGCCCCAAACCTCCCTGAAAAGATTTTGCTTCGCCAAAATCATCATCAACCCATTTACAAACAGTTTGTATGAAAATTTATTCGTTGCTCGCTGGCGGGCTTATCTGCTTCGCCTCTATCCAGGCTATTGCACAGCAGGATACAGTAAAGATCTATCCTGATATGGTAAACACAAATGTGCTGAAGAATGGCACCCATCGCTATCTCGTATATTTCAAACTGGGAAAAGACAGCACCCGTAGCAATTATCAGTTATGGAGCCGCACCATTGATCACCTGAACTACCAGGGCTACAAAGCGATCTCTGTAACGCAGGAATGGGAGGACAACACGAAGATCGTACACAAGGTATATTCCGTTTGCGATGAAAAAACATTTGTGCCACTTTACCAGAAAAGTGAATGGGTAGGAAGACCCAATTCAACCTTCAATTTCCTGACAAAGGAAGGGTATGTAAAGGACAGTTTGCTGACCAGCACCGATACAGCTCTTGCAAAAAAAGAGGCTTATGCCGGCTTTCAGCAGGCATTGAATGAGTATGTGCTGAACTGGCATCTGGACCTGGAAACATTCTCAATCCTCCCCTATAAACAGGGAAGAACATTCCTTATAAACTTTTATGAATTGGGTTACTCCTCACCTGCCTTCCAGGCATATACTGTATCAGGAAGCGCAACATTAACAGGATATGACAACCAGGAAGTGGAATGCTGGCTACTTACTCATTCCAGTCCGGGTAATAAAGAAACATTCTGGATAAGCAAAAAGACCAAAGAAGTGTTGAAACTTTAACAGGAATTTGGAGGAAGGTTCAGATATAAGATCAAACTGGGATTTAGTGTATGATAAAATAAAAGACGGCCCCCGCAGGCTGGCGGGGGCCGTCTTTTATTTTATGGCTGATTATTTTTTTGATACATACCAGCTATTGGCCCTGTTATGCTCTCCTTCCAGTACAACTTTGTAGAATGTAGCGGTCGAGTGGTTCGTCTTTATATTGAACTCCCCGGCCTTGACAGGAACTTCCTGGACCAGCACATATTCATCTTTACCTCCATTCTTGAATGCATTTGTTGGACTGATCCATACTTTCAACTTTTCATTTGTCGCCACAGGTTTCCATGTTATTTTCACCGAAACACTATCGAGGGAGAAAACGGGGTCAGTAAAAGACAATTCACCAATAAATGGCGTTCCATCCACTTCGCGGGCATTGTCAACCGGGATGGAAATGTTCATAAAACGCGCTATGCTCGGCATTATATCAACTACAGATGCCAGTGGCGCTTTGAATGCTGAGTTGAGCGGTTTGTAATTGGTGAAGATCCAGCTATCCCTTTCGCGGTCCGACTGACCGCCGTGCCCTTTGCCTGTTTTAGCATCCCTTCCGTGATCAGTTGTAATCACCAGCAACCATTCTTCATTATGCTGTTGCTGTCTTTGGCGGATGGCTTCACGGATATAACCGATACGTTTATCTGCCACTTTAATCGATTCATAAAACTGCGGGCTGTCGCCAAAAGCATGTCCCAGGTCATCCGTATGTTCCAGGTAAACCCAGGAAAGATCAGGAGCATCAGATTTGATATACTCAGCTGCACGCTGTGCCACGGCTTCATCGATTTTGTCGAGATACTCTCCTTTCTTATCGTGCGGATAATTGATGGTGTCCAATTCCATACCATCAAAATGATAATCCACTGCAATATTACCGGTAGCAGCAAGCCCGTCCCCTACCAGTTTGGTCCGGTTGTCGAGCCAGGTAGAAAAGATAGCCGTTTTCTTAGCCGGATATTGCTCTTTTAAATAACGGAAGATGGTATGATAAGAATAATTAGGTGCAGCAATATCATTATCCCATACATTATGCTTGTTGACCCAGGTGCCGGTAAGCACACTGTTATAACCCACAGCAGAAATCGTAGGCGTTTGTGAATACGTTCCTTTCTTTCCTCCCACATATGCTCTTGTATAACCACCTTCAGCAGCAATTGCATGGAACTGTGGGGGATCAAGCTTTTCAATTACATCGGCAGGAATGCCATCTACAATAAGGAAAATAGCCTTTCTTGTTTTTTGAGACTGCGCCTGACCCGAATAATTGAACGCCAGTAAAAGCAGCGTTGCAAGAAATGAAACAGGTTTTATTTTCCGGAACATCTTTTTGTTTTACGTTTTGTGTTGTTAAAGATAAGGTCTTGGAGTGTATTCATTGGAAACAGTTCCATCTTCATACAGTTCCAGTATAGCATAACCTGGTGGAGTTTCAAGATAATAACCCGGCCCAGCTGATTCTTTATCACCTTTGCCCCACCAGAAGCCCGACATAGCTCCATTGCAATAATACCATACTCCATTATAATAAGTCCGGTCGAGCAGATGGTTATGACCGCTCAGGCAAACCTTCACTTTATCCTTATGACGGTAAAAAAGATCTTTCAGTTTTTTATTGTCTGAATGTCCTCCGCCTACGAGTATGGGAGTTGTTCCCAATATGGGAAAGTGCGACATCAGCAATACAGGA
This sequence comes from uncultured Chitinophagaceae bacterium, assembly GCA_965990355.1. GTDB lineage: Bacteria > Bacteroidota > Bacteroidia > Chitinophagales > Chitinophagaceae > Terrimonas_A. Next base: position 1,802 of record CBHEUU010000187.1, on the reverse strand, counting down.
GTGGAAGCAGGTAATTGCTCCAGCTCTTTTTCCAGCCAGGCAAACTGTTCCTCATCCAGGCTGATCCCTTTGTTATTTCCATCAAGAATAATAAAATGCCAGTTCTTTTTGGAAAAACTGTAATAGCGGTTAGGGATACCGAGCCGTTTTACGGTATATGGTTTCCCATACATTTCATCTGAAGGTGCCGGTGCTGCCCACCAGGGATCGTGATTGCCAATGCAACTGTAAATATCATATCCCGAAATTGTTTTCAGGCATTCATCCCAAAGTTGCCATTGCGCTGTTACCTGCTCACGCTTTACATTATCATAGGACGCATCATTAATGGAGTCACCGCCGTTCAGGAAGAAATCCACTTTCTTTTTTTTGATCTCTTCCAGGCACTTTGTGAATCTTTCCATTGCGCGATCGCCTTCCCTGATATGCACATCGGTGATATGCGCAACCCGCAATGCAGGTTTTTTGCCCTTATTATTTTGCATTGCCAGCAATGACGATTCACCTGCAAGGGTCAAACCAGCGGCAAGGCCCATTCCTTTTAATAACTCTCTCCGTTTCATTTTATTGATCTTATTGCCAGCCGAAAGGTTGTGTCAGTTTGGGATTTAATACTACCTGTGCATAAGGTATCGGCCTGTAATAATATTTCGGCTCGATGAATTGACGGGGCGCTGTTTCTGTAACGAGCGTGCCGCCGCTATTGCCATTCCGCAGGTACACGGTTACATTTTCACCAAAGCTGCCGGCTTTGTAATACACCAGCACTTCTCCCAATGCATTTTTTTCTTTGTCTGCTTCTGCAGGAATACTGCTGTTCTTATCAATCAGGATAATATCTTCATGATTATCGCCTGTCAGATCATATTTACCAAGACCGGGGAAATACATGCCTTCAGGTATTTTCTCCAGCAGTTTACCAGCATGCCAGCGCATAAGATCATCATAACGGTATCCTTCCATGGCAAATTCAACCCTTCTTTCACGGCGTATCTCCAGCAACACACCTTTTTGTGCACCTGAAACATCAGGGTATTGTGCCTGTAGCGCGGGATCGGGGTTGCCGTTAGCAGTTGCCATGTTCAGATTCGCCACTCCTGCCCTGCTGCGCAGCAGGTTCACTGTTTCATCTACATCCTGCTGTGTGAGCGTGCCCAGTTCCGCTTTTGCTTCTGCATAAGTAAGTAATACTTCTGCATAGCGATAAGCAGGAAAATCAAAACTGCCAAGAACCGTATTATCTATCGAACTATTATAATAACCTTTTAACTGATGGTAGCCTGTAAAATTTTTATTTAACCGTTGTATATAAGGCTTGCTGTCTGTTATCCTGGTAAAACCGGGATACGCCATCGTTTGTTTCATCCTCGGGTCACGGTTCTCGAATTCTTTTACAAAGCCGAATTTATCGTAACCTGCTATATCTGTGAACCGGCTGCCATCTTTCATCAGGTAAGTCTGAATGAGGTTGCGGGAAGGCGATTGTTCGTAGTCACCAAACACCGTCGAATTATTATTACTGCCTGGCGCACCTGGTTTGCTGACATCATAAGGCATATTCAGGATTACTTCGTCATTCCCGGAAAGGTCCTGGGAAGTAAATAAAGCTGCATAATCCTTCTCAGGATTTCCTGTATTATAAATTTGAAAATTTCCGGAACCGATAATTTCATCGGCCACTTCAGCAGCTTTTTGCAGAAAACTGTTTGCTGTGCCTGTCAGATTTAATTCAGCATGATATTTACGGTAAGTACCTTCATAAAGCGCAGCTCTCGCATAAAATGTCTTAACTGCCCATACAT
>CBHEUU010000186.1:0-8050 GCA_965990355.1 uncultured Chitinophagaceae bacterium | reverse complement strand
ATTTCCATACACAGCCGGTATGGTTTCTCCATAACTGGCGTATCCTCCTGCGCTGGAATCAATGGCTGAATGAACGCCTGGCTTGAATTGCATATTAACAGGAATATAGCGGCGTCTGAATTTAAAACCTGTTTCAAACCGTCCATGCTTCAACGGCTGTATATAATCCAGTGTAAAGTCTGCCACGTGTTCATCAGATAATAATTTGAATGAATCAAGCCCGGTATAAGATGGAAGTATGTTGGTGAAATAATATTTCTCGTCCTCCCTGTGAAAAGTGTAATTAAACGCTGCATTCAGCAAGCGGCCAGGTTGCTTGAACCTGTGCTGCCAGGTGGCAGAAGCAGTTGCCGTTGTTTTCAGCTCATCTTCCAGGAATTGCCAGAGACGCTGCCGTTGTGTGAGATCCTTGTTGAAAAACGGCTCATCTCCCCTGTCCAGTATCTTTTCACTGGAGAATAAGCCGGATACTGTAAATGTGTTGCTGGCATTTGCAAACCAGTCAATGCCGGTCTTTACAGTCACGATATTTGTGGTTCTGTTCCGCTTGGTCTGCTGCCTTATAATATCTCCGTTATGATAAAAGCGGTCTGCAAATTCATTCTTGTTTAATGTTTTGGTAAACAGATTGTCTCCCTGGAAGAATACATTCACTTTTTTCTTCCGGTAGTTGAGCGAAAGGGAAGGATTAAGCTTGGGCGTGAAAGTGTATTGCGGCCTGATCGTCGGATAGTTTTCTTTCTTTACCCATAAAGCGCCTGCACCTGTACTAAATCCCGCTTTACCATTGAAGCCTTCTTTCTTTTCCTTTTTATAAATAATATTAATGATACCCGCATTGCCTGCCGCATCATACTTTGAAGAAGGATTATTAATAACCTCAATACGCTCAATAGCTGAAGCGGGAATATTATCCAAGCCTGACTGTCCGCCAAAGCCTGTTAAAGCTGTTTGTTTCCCATCTATTAACACCATTACTTTATCACTTCCCCGCAACAGTAATTTGCCGTCTCCTCCGGCAGTGACCCCTGGCAGGTTTTTCATTACATCCAGCACGGAGCCGCCCGACTGGCTAATGCTCTCTGCTACATTAAAAGTCTTTTTATCCATCCGCGATGAAATGGTTTCCTGTTTACCCATAACCGTAACCCCTTCTATAACCCGTTCTTCACGATCAAGCTCCACCGTTCCCAGATCAAGGAAATTCGACAATTGGCCGACCAGCACAGCCTGACTCTTTATTTTATAACCGGTAGATGATAGTATAAGCAAATAATTACCTGGGGGAATATCGGGCAGGGCAAAACGGCCTTCTTCATTAGAAATGGTTCCGGTTACAAATGCACTGTCTTTTGTTTTCAGTGTGACATTTACATAGGCTAATGACTGCTTAGTAATAATGTCCTTTACAGAACCAGACAGGGTTACTTTTGAGGGTTGGGCAACTGAGATCAGGTAAGAAAAGGCCGACAACAAAAGTAAAAACACAAGTTTCATCTGGTAAAATTGCAACCTGATTTGGAAGAAAATCTGAACTTCAGGAAAAATCGATACTGAATATATGCTTGTTATCGCTGAACAGGTAAGCGACCTTCCAATTGTAACGCATGCATACCTGTTTTACGATAGCTAATCCCAGGCCGGTTCCGGCCGTTGATGTTGAGGCTGAAGCAAAGCGCTTAAATAATTGTCCGGTTCTCAGGGATACTGTTCCTGGGTTCTCTATCCGTAACTCACTTCGTTCAAGTACGATGCTTATCTTGCTACCAGCATTGCTGTAGCGGATGGCATTGGTAATAAGATTGCTTAACAGAATCTCCACCAGCGATTTGTTTCCTTCTATGGTTAAGCTATCCCGCAATTCCAGTTCGCAATCAATCTGCTTATCTTCAAAAAATGGCTGTAATTGTTCAATCATTTCCTTTAGAGAAGCGCCAATATCGATGAGCTGCTTATCCGCAAACTGACTGTTCTCAATCTTTGTAAGCAGCAGTAAATTTTTATTGATCCTTCCTGCACGGGACAGGGCAGCCAGGGCCTCTTCAATCAAATGGTATTGCTCGTCATTCAGCGTCTGGCTTTGAGACAACAACTCTAGTTTGGACTGCACAACTGCAAGCGGAGTTTGTAATTCATGCGAAGCATTATCGGCAAATTCTTTTTGTTGATTGTACACAGCCAGGTTCGTATCGATCAGTTTATGCAGACTTCCATTCAGTTCATCAAATTCTGTGATATCAGTTTTTTCAAACATAACATTGTTATGCCGGTTCAGATCAAATGACTTGATCTTCTCCAGGCTTGTATAAAACGGCTCCCACATGCGTTTGGAAAGTTTTTTATTAACAAGCACCAACCCTATGATCAATAAAATAAAAAACAGAACGCTGATTAATGTAACTGCCCCTATGATCAGGAATCTATCCTCCCGCCCTGCCTCCGGCGTCAATACAATTTTGTGTTCATCTAATTCATATTGCCAAAGCCGGCTTATAGCATAATAATATACGGGAATGCAACAGGCAAGAATCAGCCCTGCATACAAAATAAACTTTCTCAGCGATTGGTTCAATAGTTTACTCATATCTCCCATTTATATCCTGTGCCATAAATGGTCTTCAGGTAATTATCACAACCGGCTTCACCCAGTTTCTTTTTCAGGTTTTTGATATGTGCGTAAACAAAATCGTAGTTATCGAACATATCTGCCATTTCTCCCGAAATATGTTCGGCGAGTGCCGACTTTGAGATCACCCGGTTTTTATTGCTTATAAAATACATCAGCAGATCAAATTCCTTCCTGGTCAGCGACAACGGTTTGTCATGAACGCTTACTTCCTTTCCGAGAAGATCAACCTTCAGTTCATTTTGTTCAATCACGTTCACACTGCCAAAATGCTTACGGCGGATCACAGAATGAATTCTTGCAGCCAGCTCTGGCAAGTGGAATGGCTTGGAAAGATAATCATCTGCTCCTATCTGTAGCCCTTTGACCCGGTCATCCACGGAATTTTTTGCAGAGATAATAATGACACCATCCTGTTTTTTCATCCGCTTCAGTTCTTCCAGGATTTTGAGGCCATCTCCTCCAGGCAGGGTCAGCTCCAGTAATATGCAATCATACTCAAATAAATCGATCTTATCCATCGCCTCGTGAACAGTGCCGGCGTACTCACACAGGTAATTCTCGCCGGATAAATAGGCGCCGATACTTTTCGCCAGTTCAGGCTCATCTTCTATGATCAGGATCTTCATACGGCAAGTTATCACTGAATTTTGAAAACATTTAGTGTTAATCATTTGAAAACAGCCGGTCCTTGTTCAGAATTTCTTCGGAATCAGTATCAAGCTTTGCAGCACAAGCCCCGATTTTATGAAGAAATATGTCCTGTTCGCCTCTTTCTCCTGCTTTATTGCACTATTCTCACAAGCACAGTCTGCCGATAGCATTGTAATGCAGCAACGTCCCCGGTTCAGTCTCCGTCAACTCAATGTACCTGTTACACTTGGACTGATGGGAATATTTGCCAATGGGAATGGACCGGAGTCATTAAAAAACGAGATTGTTGAAGAGAGGAATGAACACATGAATGGTTTTCATACGCATATCGATAATTACCTGCAATATTCGCCATTGATGATTGCTTACGGTTTGGATGCGGCTGGGATCCCTTCCAAAAACGATCTGGCAAACCGTACGGCAATTCTTTTGAAGGGAGAACTTATAATGTTTGGCACAGTCACTCTTCTAAAAAAATATACCCGCCAACTGCGGCCTGATGGCTCCACCTATAATTCATTTCCTTCAGGGCATACAGCCCAGGCCTTTGCTGCAGCAACCTTCCTCAGTGAAGAATACAAAGACAGGTTCCACTGGATGCCTTATGCAGCTTATGGGCTCGCATCCACGGTGGGGCTGATGCGCATGGCCAACAACCGTCATTATGTGTCTGACGTATTGCTTGGTTCAGCCATCGGCATTCTATCAATGAAAGCTTCGTATTGGACACACCATTATAAATGGGGCAAACAAAAATCTTCGCGAACTTTACTGAATTACTAATTATTAAAACGACTGACCATGTGGTGGATATATGCTTTGCTTTCCGCGTTGTTTGCTTCACTTACAGCCATCTTTGCCAAGATCGGCGTTACTGGCGTTAATTCAAACCTGGCTACTGCTGTCCGCACAGTCATTATTTTATTTGTGGCCTGGGGAATAGTGCTGGCAAGAGGTGAAGCAAAAGGTATCTCAACATTGTCCCGGCAAAACCTGATTTTCCTGGGTGTATCTGGAATTGCTACGGGCTTGTCCTGGATCTTTTATTTCAAAGCTTTACAGGTTGGCAAGGTATCCCAGGTGGCACCGGTTGATAAATTAAGCGTTGCATTAACGATCGTGCTGTCGGTCATATTCTTAGGCGAGGCATTAACACTTAAAACGGCCATTGGAGCTTTGCTGATCATTGGCGGTACGATAGTCCTGATCTTATGATCACATGCTGTGCGTTAACCTTCCTTTAACCTTCCTACTTTACCCGTATTCAGAATTTCCACAAAATTCACCTTGAACTTTGTATCTGAACAGAGAATTCTATGCTTGTTTGGATCTTTAAGGGGAAGTATGCCCTTGTACGGACTATCTTTTTAATATACCTGTTGTTGAGCTCTGCAGTGAGGGTCGCCCTCTTCCTGACGCTACCTTCCTCCACTGTCACAATCCTACAGTTGATCATTTCTCTTCTTATAGGTATTTTATACGATATTGCTGCAGGTGGGTTTATAGTTATACCATTCGTGCTGCATCTTTGGGGGCAGGGCAACCGCGTTTATGAAAAAAAGAGCTTTCCAGCTATTTGTTTAGCTTATACCGGGATCCTCTCTGTGTTGTTGTTTACCAAACTTTTCCCAAAAGATTTCAGCCCCCCGCTCTATCACGCTGTGATCTACTATGTCGTTTTGCGTTTCGTGATTTATGTAAGCCTGTTCTTTTTACCTGACCATGTCCGGGTTTCATGGAGAAAGATCGTTTTGTATGCCGGCTATGCTCTATTGATCTTCTTGCTTCTTTTCAATACAGTAAGCGAATGGTTTTTCTGGCAGGAATTTAAAAGCCGTTACAACTTCATCGCTGTTGACTATTTAATTTATACCACTGAGGTATGGGGGAATATTAAAGAATCTTATCCGCTTTACTGGATCATCCCCATTATTGCTTTATTGTCGGCGGCGCTTGTTTATGCAACCCGCAAAGCCGTTGTTCTTAGTGCCGTAAGCAATACATCTTTTATTATACGGACCCGGAAGGCCCTGCTCATACTGATATTACCTGTAATTGCCAGCCTGGTTGTCCGGGAAAAATGGCGGCATTACAGCCATAATGAATATGCCAATTCAATTGCCGGAAATGGGCTTTTTGAATTCGCCATCGCTTTTCAGCAAAATGAACTGGATTTTTACAAATATTATCAAACTGTTCCCGACCCTACGGCGTTCAGGCTGGTAAGAGCTGACCTGTCTGAATCCGGTGTACATTTCATCGGTAACGATTCCTTCAGCATAGAACGTGATATCAGCTACCCGGAGCCGGAACGGAAATTGAATGTTGTAATGATCAGTGTTGAAAGTTTAAGCGCTGATTTCATGGCTGCATTCGGAAATAAAAATAATATTACACCTCACCTGGACTCATTGGCAGCCCAGAGCCTGTTCTTCACCAATCTGTATGCATCGGGCACAAGAACTGTGAGAGGATTGGAATCACTTGCGCTTTCCATTCCTCCTACGCCTGGACAAAGCACCGTAAAGCGGCCAGATAATGCAAATTTGTTTTCACTCGGTAGTGTGTTCAGGTCAAAAGGATATATTACACAATACATTTATGGAGGTTACAGCTACTTCGACAACATGAAATCTTTTTTCAGCAAGAATGGATATGAAGTTATTGATCGATCGGAAATTACTCCTGCTGAGGTTCACTATGAAAATGTCTGGGGAGTGGCAGATGAAGATTTGTTTACGCTTGCTTTGGAAAAACTTGATTCCAATTCTATCACGGGAAAGCCGTTTTTTTCTCATATCATGACCGTGTCCAATCACCGCCCCTATACATATCCGGACAACCGGATAGATATACCTTCTTCTTCTCAAACAAGGGACGGTGCTGTAAAATATACCGACTATGCTATTAACCGGTTTTTGAAAGAAGCCAGCCGGAAGCCGTGGTTCTCCAACACCGTTTTTGTAATTGTAGCAGACCATTGTGCCAGCAGTGCCGGCAGTGTTGAGCTTCCGGTAATATCGTATCATATTCCTATGCTGATCTATGCCCCAGCCTTATTGCAGCCCAGGAAAATAACATCACTTACAGCTCAGATCGATATCGCTCCAACAATTCTTGGTCTGTTAAAATTCCATTACAGATCAAAGTTTTTCGGAAAAGATATTTTCCGGGCACCTGTGGAAAAGCAACATGCTTTTATCAGTACATACCAGGGGCTCGGCTTTCTGAGGAATGATGAATTGGTCATACAATCGCCAGTTAAACAAGTGGTAGAGGAACATCCTGATTTCATCACAGGAAGCGCAACCGACATTCCGGTAAATGATAGCCTGGCAAAACTGGCCATTTCATATTATCAATGTGCCAGCTGGCTTTTAAAACATTCGAAACAAAATTATTAATCTGCAAAAATGACGCGGCAGGAAAAACTCAACTGTCGCATCTTATATTTCCTGTTCTGTCAGAAGATAGCTTACGGTCAATACCCGCTGCCGCATAGATAGTTTATGCGGGCACTATTGAAATAGTTTCCAAGGAAAATATCTGTTGATTCAGATCCCAGTTCTATCGATTCCGGCATATGAAATGCGTTATAATTTCCACTGCCCGCCCTGTCATTGACACTGTAATCCCGATCAAGAAACATCCATATTTTATTGCTTCTCCGGAATGAAACTCCTTGTCCATAAGTAACGCCCACCCTGTTTCCGTCAACATTGTACTGGTAATCCTGTATATAGGTAGATCCATCGGAATACGTGTTTTTTACCTGGATGATCCTTTTTTTATTATCATATATGAATGTTACAACATAGCTGTCGAGTGGATTTGAAGGATATTCATTCACCATATCAGCAAAGATGTAAACAGAGTCGACCGTAACCCGGCCGTCTGCATCATAAGAATAACGATGCCAGTTTTCTGTAGCTATTCCATTACTGTAAACACCAATGAATTCAGATAAACGGCCATTTTTATACCGGAATAAAAAATTTGGAGCGCCCGTCCTTGGCTCCGGTCTTATTGCTTTAATTGGATCTCCCAGAATGTTGTAGAAGATAGTGAGTGTGTCAATGTACTCAGAATAAAGTTGACGGTGAATGAATTTAGTGATAGCGCAGGGTTTAACCTCTGCGTCGGGATGATTTTCGACATAATCTCGAATTTTTTGACATCCGGAAATAAAGAAGGTTAATACAGCTACAATAATGAAGCCGCTGAAGTAACAAACTTTCATAATTGGCAATTTAGCGGTTAAAAGATAAGGTTATAAGCAGGCGCGGATCATGTATTAAAAGGCGGGTGATCGGTTGGGAACAGAAGTGTTCTCAGGGTATAGATGAGCATTGACGAATTTAAAGCTAGTTCTTTTTTTAACGAACGAAGAGCTTTTAAATAATCACTTTGGTCCAATGATTTCTTAACACTCAAGCAAACAAAATTTAATTTTTGAATTACTCGTAACTGTCAAAATTTTTACTGTAGATTCACATTCCTGCCCTTTTCCACCATCGGAAGCAATTGCTTTACTATAACCAAATTCATCACTAAATCTTTTGAAAATTATGAGAACAAAACTCTTAGGAGGGCTGCTATTTGCGTCCCTCATTAACGCAACCGCAGATGTACATGCACAAGCAAACACCTCTTTATCCAATCTCGCAACTCCGACGGCAGTGAATACGCATTTGCTACCGGGAGCGAATGCTACGCGTAACTTCGGATCTTCCTCATTAAACTGGAGGTCCATTTATTTTTCGGATACGA
>CBHEUU010000185.1:0-8066 GCA_965990355.1 uncultured Chitinophagaceae bacterium | reverse complement strand
AAAGCATTTACAGGCATAGGAGTAATGCTGTTGGTGCAAAAAGGCAAAATCGCATTGGATCAGCCGGTAAAAAAATACATGAAAAATTTATTGCCGGAAAAATGGGGAGATATAACAATCCGTCAGTTTCTGACGCACACAAGCGGTATACCCGATTTAAAGGGAGACAAAAACACGGCTTCATTTGAACAAACGATAGAAGGAGCAAAGAATCTGCCGATGGCTTTTAATACAGGGAAAAAACAGCAATACAATAATTTCAATTTTGCTGTATTAGGTAAGCTTATTGAAACGGTATCGGGAATGTCATATCTCGATTATATGAACAAAAATATTTTTCAACCCCTGCAAATGGACCGGACCGGCCTAAACTCAGGCGGTAAAAATATTGCTATGGGGCATCTGTTGAAGAACGAAAAAATGAAAGAGATGGAAACGCATTTTAGTGCCGGCGATTATGGCGTTCCTTCTGGTGGATTGCAAACCTCATTGTCTGATTTTATTAAACTCGGTCAGGGTTTAAATGAAAACAAGATACTGGATAAGAAGACAACCACTTTAATGTGGACTCCCTATTCAGATAAATTATCCAATACGCCGGGATGGCATTCAAGAGTGGCTAAAAAAGAGATTATTATTCATAAAGCTGGTGGTGGCACAGGTATAGGCAGCACCTGTGATTTCAAAATTGTTCCATCCAGAAAGCTATATATTATTGTGATGACCAACAAAGCGAATAATACTATTTCACCTGCTGATATATCCGATGATATTTTGCTGAAATGTTTTGATATTCCCAAAGGAGATAAAAATGATGAAGGCGAAGGAGAATGATTAACAATCTCACTCCTTTATACCCATAATTGTTTTTTTAATTCCACATCTTCATCAGTAAGCAGATCAAAAACTGTTTTCCCTTCAGCATTGGGAATAGTTTTATCTGCGCCGGCCTGCACCAGGAGCTTCACACATTCCAAACAACCATGCAAATCAGAACCTCCATTCTTTAATCCATGAACAGTCCAGAATAGCGGAGTGGATTTGAAATCTATGCATCGTTTATTAATTTCCGCGCCTGCCTGTATAAGCCGTTTAACTACTTTATCCCTTCCGCACCATGCTGCCCAATGTAATGCGGTGCCTCCATGGCATCCCGGGTGACCAATAATAGCGCCCTTTTCTATATACAAAATTGCAAGCTGGTCTGCATGAAGACTGGCTGCAGCAACAAGCGGCGTATCCTTCTTTTCTTTTAATTCATTTCCATTGACATTCGCCCCATGCGCTAAAAATATCCCGGCCACTTTAACGCCTTCTTCATCTGTATACTCTCCGGAAAATACCCTGTCGCAAATCCTGTGCAGCGGATGCGCTTTAATAGTATTCACCTCATCGTAAGGAAGGCCTTCATTGGCAAGATCCGGGTCATTTGCAAGAGCCTGCTCAATGCCTTTATAATCTTTATTGCTGATGAGCTCTTTTATTCCCATGTTTTCCAATTTTGTTGCCCTAAAGGTGAGACAAACAAAGCAAATCATAATTGATTACAATCAAAAACAATTGCCGGCAATAAAAATCCCGCAATAACGTAACCGTCATTGCGGGATCTGCTATAAGGGAATTTGTACTTACTTGTTCAGCAATGCATTCACCTGGTCGAAGGACATGCCGAGCAAAAGATCACGGGATGTACCATCTGACTCCAGGGCTTCCAGTTGTGTTTTGCTTAAAACAACAACGCCAAAATCCTGTGTTGTTATCGCCGCGTCTTTGGAAACGGAATTAGCCTGGATAAAAACTGAACCCTGGGAAACATGGTAATACCAATACCTCAATGCTGCGCTTTCGTCCTGAAAAGGAAGTGATTGTACCTGCGCGGCCGTTTTTGCAAAAACAAGCACCAGGCCATTCTCTATTACATCCTCGGTGATCGCTTCGTCTTTGATTTCACCTGCGAATGCAACGGTCTCATTTCCTTCTGCTGTATTACTGTTAGCCACAGTAGACCATTTCGCAGCGCCGGAACCTGTTACTGTAGAAGTTCCACCTGATTCCGCTTCTGCGGAAGATTGCAGGGCTGATTTACTACAGGCAACAAGGATCAGCAGGCAAAGGGATATACTCAAATACTTCATAGTCTTCATAGTTTGATTTTAAAGTTGGCGGCAATCGCCGTTTACATTAATTATAATTTTGAAATTTTCTTTGTCTCGGTTGTCTTTCCCATAATGAGTTGTACGATATACTGCCCGGTTGATAAATCACCAACAGACAGGTAAACCTGGCTAGAGCCGGTCTTACTCTTCGACATTGCAAATTGCTTTCTTACCGTACCATTCATATCAATGATGCGAATATTGATCGGACCTGAATAAGAATTATTCATTTGTAATACGAACCGGTCGGTTACCGGGTTAGGGAATACCTCAAACTTAGCAGTTTCCTCACTCGTTGCTGAATCTGTCAGCGCCATGCGTGCAGAAGTAGAAGTTGTGCCCAGCTCTGTAATAACAAACCCATTGAGATAAGTGTACGTATTCAACCTTGTAATGGCAATGCTGATCTCACCGGAAGCGCTTGATGTGACGTTACCGAAAACAGCTGCCTCTGTCTTATTATTGGAAGTGAGTACGGTGTCTTTCAGATTGCCGATCGTAAATACGGTTTTATTTACCGTTGTTCCTGCCCGGCTTCCATACAATTCAATACTGTAATCCTTACCTGCTGCAAGGCCTGTCAGCTTCAATGTACGGCCCATTGTAGAATAACTGGTATAGCGTAACACTTCAGCAGGAGCCACGCCACCGCCATAAGTAGCCGTGTTGTCCGCTGTGCCTGTAGTCTGACTTAATACTGCTTTTACGCTTGAAGCAGTTCCGTCTGAATATTTCAGGCTGGCCGAAGTGATATTTGTTGCACCTGCTGTTGCGATGCTCCAGTTATTCCATTCAGCGTTGTTATAAGGATTGGTACCGTTGTACACATTCACCTTTATAGACTTGCCGTCACCGGAAGTAGGTGGAGGTGTAGTGGCTGGCGGAGTTGAAGGTTCCGGATTAACGATCACATTCACATTATCTGAAGCTGTGCCACCGAGGTTATCGGTAACTGTGAGACGGAAGGTGTAGGAACCGCTGACCAGGTTGCTGACTGTCGGATTTGCAATAGCTGTATTATTGAAAGAGAAAGAGCTGGGGCCAGCAGTTTTTGTCCAGCTATACGCCGTGATCGAACCACCGGCATCTGTACCGCTTCCGCTGAGTGTAACCGAGTTAACAGGAAGTGTGATTGATTTATCTGCTCCGGCGTTAGCTACAGGCAGAGTGTTTTGTGTGCCGCCAACAAGTGTTGTATCGCCCTGGCGAAGCATCCATTGAAAAACGGATGATCCTTTTTTATACGTACCGGCGGAGTTAGGATAATATTTATTGGTTGTGATGTTTGGATTGGTGATGGTGCCTGTGCTTTGCCAATCATGGTTCTTTGGATCATACATGGTGTTCCAGCAGCAGTGTGTTCCACCTCCATACGTTTCAAAAGCAAAATATGCAGAGCCGGGAGTAGTAAGTTCCATTGCATCACGTGCCTGCCATACTTTTCTTGTATCGGCAGTTCCTTCAAGTCCGAAAAATTTACCCCCGTATTTTTTTGCCCATTGTCCAAAGGCTGTCCATCCGGGCATTGCCCAGGCATTGTAAGGAGCAAAGGTTTCATTCGACATGCCTTGCAGTGCGGTCAGGCTGGTTACCAGGCTCATTGCTGTTTCATCACCGGGAGAAGCTGCATATACAATAAATTTTCCCCAGGTGAATCCGCCCATGCTTAATCCTGCAAGGTGCACTGAATTACGTTTGATCTTGTACGTATTCAGGATGTGTTGCACCATAGGCAACACTGCAGGAGGACGGGGATTTACTACACTCGAAATAACAGTAATGATGATCGGGTAATGGGTTCCGTTACCAAGAACAACAGATCCATCCCAGCCATTATTCATCCAGTAATGGGGGCCATAACGGGAGAGATAAGCGGGGTTGGTACCTACTTCACCCATGCCAGGCATGGTTAATATTAATGGACGTGGCTGTGCATCAGGATGGCCGGCGACAAACATATTCCGTGGACGGGAAATACGCATGGTCCATTGCATTCCGCTCTGATTAAGCGTAGTGTCGTAGGTGATAAAATCGTGTGTTTCGGATTGGGAGAAACTGATAGTACTTACCAGGAGAAAAATGATTGCGGTAAGGACGCGTTTCAACATTTGGGCAAAGCTCAGCTTGCCCACCGGGGTGTGGGTGGTTTTCATAGTAGATGTAGATATTGAGATTAAATAATTACAAAAATCCTTAGTTCTTGTTTTTTTATTAATAAATACAAAAAACGGTATCCTCGTACCACTAAATTTTTCAATTTAATGATATCACTTATAAGTCTGTTGCATTAATACAGATGGGGATGACTATTGCGATGAGTGTCGGAATAGTTATTCAAATGCATTAAAAAAACTCATACAACATAATTCGCTATGAAAACACATAGCGACATATTGCAAGCATTGTCGATGTATAAATGTTAGATATTACCTTAACCCAATTCGAAGATGGGGAATATTTGAATCACAGCGATTGAAACGAATATTATGCCAAACATCTTCCTAAAAGGTCAATGTGGATTAATGTTGAAATAAAAATCAGTAATTCTTTTCAACGAGTGAAAGAAAATTCATTATTGTTTTAGTCGGCAAGGGTAATTTTAATTTGTAGCCATCACTGATCTTCTCATGTAGAAAATTTACTACATGTTTTTTAGTCACCCTGCAGGGTGACAATAATTTCATTACTTTGCCAGACAGCATGAGCATCAGGGTAACCATATTTGAAGACAGCAAAATGATGCGGGATGGCTTTGAAGCTATCTGCAATGGCACGCATGGCCTTACCTGTGGTGGAGCATATGCAGATTGTAATGACCTTAATTTCAAAATAGAAAGAAGCAAGCCACATGTGGTGCTGATGGATATTGAAATGCCTGGTCTTGATGGAATTGAAGCTGCCCGTAAGATCGTAAAACAATGGCCTGAAATTAAAATACTGATTCAAACAGTTTTCGAAGACGATGATAAGATCTTCAATGCTATATGTGCAGGTGCATCCGGCTATATCCTTAAATCCACATCACCTGCACGCCTGGTAGAAGCCGTGCTTGAAGTAAATGAGGGCGGCTCACCCATGAGTCCTTCTATTGCCAACCGCGTCCTTAAATTATTTCAACAGTTTGCGCCTGCCATTACGGCGACAGATGAAAACTTTTCATTAAGCAGCCGCGAAAAAGAGATCCTTTCATTCATGGTTGATGGTAAAAGTTTTCATTCTATTGCTGAAATAATATCCATCAGTTATGAAACAGTTCGTACACATGTAAAGCGTATTTACAAAAAGCTTCATGTAGCTACTGCATCCGAAGCTGTGGCAAAAGCCATAAAGCAAAGGCTGGTTTAAACATCTCCCCCAACTGCCCGTTTCCGGAAAAAATTCACCCTGCCGCGGTATTGAATGCCGTTTAGATTGGATGCACCTTTAGACCAAACCATTCGCCATGCGAGCAATTATATCCACCTGCATCAGTCTCCCGCTTATGCTGAACGGCCTGCAACTTATCGCCCAGGCCACTGGCGATTACCGCAGCACCGGATCAGGAACCTGGCAATCTTCTATCTGGGAGAGATATGATGGAACACAATGGATAAGCACAGTAGCAGCTCCTGATACTTCCGCAGGAAAGATTACGCTGCTCAACACTCATAGCATAACAGTGGATGCAGAACTGATCGTTGATGAGCTCACGGTAAGTGAAGGGGCACAACTCATCCTCAACCTGAGTTCCAATCTCCGGATTGCAGATGGCGCGGGAGAAGACATTACCATCGCAGGAACTGTAAGAATTAATAATGGAAATATGCCGGGAGGTGGTTCTATAGTTATACAGCCTGGCGGCATGCTTATTTATGCAAGTCCGGGCAACACCGGTATTAGTGGTACCATCCTGAACAACGGCACTATCGACTGGCTAAACGGTGATATCTTTTTTTCGACACCTACTACTATTACCAACAACGGGACTTTAAACATCAGTAGTAACAACGAAATAAGATTTAGTGTGGGCAATGCCGGTACGATCATCAACAATGGTATTATCAGAAAAACAAGCACAGGTATTACCACGTTCATACTTGGCAGCGACCTCATCAATAACAATGATATTTATTTGAATGGAGGAACTACCATTACCCGTAACCCGGTGATAACAACCGGTACAATTGTTCAAAACGCCGCCGATTTTGTACATGAAAGCACTTTTACACTCAATGGAGGCATTATTACCGGTCAGGGACATTTCACCAGTTCTGCTTCTTTCACCCTGAATGCAAGTCAGGAATTTCCTTTTCCACTCCTGTATGCAATGGACAACAGCGCTACTGTGACAGGACCTGGTAACCTTACACTCAACCAGGATTTTGAAATAAACGGAAACATGACCGGCCCTGGAGCACTTCAGGTGCATGGCCACACAAAATGGAACAGAGGTTTGCTGGGAAGAAGTTTAAATAATGAGCCCGGAAGAATGCTCCAGATCGTCAGTCCGGAATCAAAATTCATTGGAGCACCTATTAACAATAATGGAACGATCGATTGGCAGGATGGCGATATTTTCTTTTCAACAGCATCTTCCATTACCAATAATGATACGTTTCTTATCAGCGGCAACAATGAGATAAGGTTCAGTGTTGGTAATGCCGGTAAAATCATCAACAATGGTGTTATCAAAAAAACAAGCGCGGGTACTACTACGTTCACACTCGGAGACAGCCTTATCAATAACAACGATATTTATCTGGATGGAGGAACTACCATTGCCCGTAATGCTGTTATAACAACAGGTATAATCGTACTGAATTCCGCAGATTTTGTTCATGAAAGCGGTTTTACGCTCGATGGAGGCATTATTACCGGTCAGGGACATTTCACCAGTTCAGCCAACCTTATCCTGAATGTACACCAGGAATTCCCCTTTCCTCTTCTGTATGCTATGGACAATAGCGCTACTATAAGGGGGCCTGGCAATCTTACGCTCAACCAGGATTTTGAAATTAACGGCAGCATACTGGGACCAGGAAATCTTGCCATTCATGGTAATACGATATGGAACCGGGGAACATTGAGCCGGCAGTTTACTAATGAAGCCGGCAGAACGTTTACCATTGCCAGCCCGGAATCAAAATATACAGCAGCTCCATTCTTCAATAATGGCAAAATGGGCTGGCAGGATGGCGATATCTATTTTACCGGGGAAACGCTTACTAATAATGATACAATACTAATAAGTGGAGCCAATAGCATGCGGCTAAGCGTCGGCGAAACCGGCCACTTTGAAAATAACGGCCCTTTAATCAAAACAAGTAATGGAGTTACCTCTTTTTTAATAACTGCCTTTAACAATAATAGCAGCGGCAGTATAAAAGGAACAGGAAGCATCACAGTCACCGGAGTATTCAATACCAATGGGACCATTGCTCCAGGCTTATCTCCAGGCATCCTGGAGATGAACGGGCAACAGGTCTTTTCAGCCAACAGTAATTTACAAATAGAAATGCAGGATGCAAGTGGAGCAGGCACAGGACATGACCAATTAGCGCGAAACAGTAATCTTACCCTTGCAGGTACATTAACGGTAACTGAAACAGGAACTGTTCCCAATGGTTTATACACCATCATCCAACTTTCTGCAGGCAGCATAAGCGGTTCCTTTAGCAATACAACTCTCCCACCTGGGTATTCCCTGATAGTAAATACCGATAATGTGCAACTGTTAAAAAGTCTGATTGTAACGCCGGTCGAGCTTATTTCTTTTACTGCCAGTCAGCAAGATAACCGTGTGCAGTTGCAATGGGTGACTGAAAATGAAATAAACAATAATTATTTTGATGTGGAGCGAAGCTCAGATGGTGTGCACTTTATGAATATAGGCCGGGTTGGTGCTTCAATGGTTCCCGGTAGCCGGAAAGA
>CBHEUU010000184.1:0-8114 GCA_965990355.1 uncultured Chitinophagaceae bacterium | reverse complement strand
ATATAGAAGATAGCGGGTTTCATAAGTACCTCCGGAACCTATACCCGGGCAGGAATACCAGGAAGTAGTTGCTTCAACAGAAGGGGTATAATAAACAAGTACTATACTTGAATCCACAAAGCCTTGTGTTAATCCCAGCATCTCATAATTTACAACACTTGCAAAAGTTTTCTCGGTAAAGGTGAACATTTTTACGTTAGCATTGCCTGTTGGGCCTTGAGGGCCGGTATCGCCTTTTTTACAAGCGGAGAAGAAGAGGACGGACAACAGTACGGCACATAGGTGGCCGGAAATTTTTTTCATTGTTTAAGGTTTAAAAGGGTGATTGAAAAACTCCGCAAAAATGTAGAATTTCCATTACCCTTCTATACCACTTTTGTGTGATTTGCAGTTTATTTGAGTATAAAGTTGGAAGGAAGACGTCGTATATGTGTTACGATATTATGTCCTTAAACTACAAGATATTTTTTATCCGATGTCTCTAAAATTTTTTGAATTCGTTTATTGCAGCCATCCCGATAATAGAGGCCAATGCTACCTGAATGATGAAAATAAAAGAAAAAATCATCCAATCCGCTGTAAAAAATAGGACTATACGGAGCTTGGCCGTTAATGATACATTCCAATACAACGGCTAAGAACACATCCCAATTTAAACATCTGCAACTTCCTGAATAATCAGGTTCTATCTGAGATTCTTCAAGCATAGCTAAATAGTTTCGAACCTCACTTGATTTATCATGCAGCGTATAATTATAATCACCCCTTTGTATATTCCAGGTCTCAAGGCAAAAATCCCCCCAGGAATCATTGTATACACATACATCATCCTTTATGTCACAAAACAAATCTTCAAACAGCGCAGTTAGGCCAGTTATTAGATCACCTTGCCAGTTAGATAAGTAAATCTCTTTTTTGAAGGCCTCGCTTTCTGGAAAATATTCCAGATTTGCCCATTTAAAGGGAAATACGTGATCATTCAATTTTTCCAGGACCATACTTTTTATTTTGCGGTACTTAAGTGCCTAAGGAAAACACCTATGTCCTTTATGCAAATTCTTGTGGGATACTCTTAAATTGTTCTTCTTTATCCCATTTTTCAGGTTTCTCTTTTGGGTTAAACCAATTTGCACCTTCATTAATCCATTTTTCCCGGTATCGTTTTGTGGACTCTATAGTATAACCTTCATTACCAAATTCTACACCACAGCAAGGGCAGATTTCATAAGTTGGGCATTTACCATTTTCACCCCAAGGCAAATTTTCTATATATAATCCACAAACTCTGCAAGTATGTTCTGATATATTCATTTATTGTTCTAGCTAATACATTATCTCCTTGACATGTTTACAAATATACTATCCCACACACTCAGCTGTTTTAAATTGGTTTCCCATTCAACACTTTAATAAATTAATACATATAACTACAGAAATACCCATTAAATGGTATTGCCTGATCCCCCAATCCTTCCTATTCTTGTATCGGTTTTTCATAGGATATTGGATTTTAAAAAAAAGGGACTGGATTTCTATTCGGGTCCCATTTTTTTGCCCCTACCCTAATGAAAAAGTCGCATTCAGCCTTCTCTCCCCTTTGCTTAACTTCGGCCAAAATCGCTTCCCAACCCTTTATGCCGAACGTACTTGTACAATTTGCCCACCCCGCATTCAGCCGCTCCCGGGTGCACCGGACACTGCTGAAAAGCCTTCGCCACGTGGAGGGCGTGACAATCAATGACCTGTATGAACAATACCCTGATCTTTATATAGATGTAAAACGAGAACAGGAACTCCTGCTCAGCCATGATATCCTGGTGCTGCAACATCCGTTTTACTGGTACAGCGGCCCTGCCATTATCAAACAGTGGCTCGACCTGGTGCTGGAATACAACTGGGCCTACGGCCCGCAGGGATATGCCCTTCTTGGTAAGAAAATGATCAATGCCATTTCCTGCGGCAGCGGCCCCCATTCCTACACAGCGGAAGGACATAATAAGTTTCCCGTTAGCCAGTTTCTGCTGCCATACCGCCAAACCGCTTCGCTTTGCCGCATGGATTATATGCCTCCATTCATTATTTATGGCACACATCGCATGCACCAGGAGGCAATTGAAGAAGAAGGATTGGTTTATGCCGATATATTAAGCGGCCTTGCTTCCGGAAGGATCCGTCCCGAACATTATGAAGGATTGGAGGTTATTAATGGCCTCGGCCATGGGACCACCAGTTGATTCATGAACTTGTGGCGTTGTTTAAGAGTTCAATAGTTTAATATTTAACGCTTAAACCATTACTCTTTAAAACGAAGTCTCATAACATATTTAACCTAACTATATGCAGCAAACTTTTTTCTTCCAGGCCATGATCTATCTCGCAGCAGCGGTTATCATGGTGCCCATTGCCAAAAAACTGGGATTGGGATCAGTGCTCGGTTACCTGTTTGCCGGTATTGTGATCGGACCCGCATGTCTTCATTTTATTGGTGAAGAAGGCCAGGACCTGATGCATTTTGCAGAGTTCGGCGTGGTGATGCTACTGTTTGTGATCGGGCTTGAACTGGAACCTTCAAGATTGTGGAGGATGCGCCGTTCCATTGCAGGGCTCGGCGGCTTGCAGGTGGGCGTCACTACCCTGGTGCTCGCAGCACTTTCCCTTGCATTGCAGTTGGATTGGAAACAGGCACTCGTGCTGGGAATGATCCTTTCCTTATCCTCTACCGCTATCGTATTGCAATCATTAACAGAAAAAGGACAATTAAAATCTTCTGCAGGTGAAAGCTCTTTTGCTGTTCTATTATTCCAGGATCTTGCTGTGATTCCCATGCTGGCGGTATTGCCATTGCTGGCCAATGAAGTGATCAATGTAGCAAGCGGTCATACAGAAACAGGTCTGATCAGCGACTGGCCCGGATGGGCGCAAACACTTGCAGTGCTTGGCTCAGTAGCAGGACTGGTAATATGCGGGCGTTACCTGCTTCGCCCTTTTTTCCGGTTGATCGCCAAAACCGGTTTGCGGGAAATTTTCACGGCCACAGCTTTATTGCTGGTAGTTGGTGCAGCTTCATTGATGAATGCAGTGGGGTTAAGTCCTGCCTTGGGTGCGTTTCTTGCAGGCGTGGTATTAGCCAACAGTGAATACCGTCATGAACTGGAAAGCGACCTTGACCCATTCAAAGGTTTATTGCTGGGATTGTTCTTTATTGCAGTAGGAGCTTCCATCAATTTCCCTCTCATTCTTTCACGCCCCTGGATGATCATTGGATTGGTAGCAGGTGTGATGACGGTAAAGATGCTGGTGCTGCTGATGCTTGGACGAGTATTCAAACTGACCACTCCGCAAAACCTGACCTTTAGTTTTGGCCTCAGCCAGATAGGAGAATTCGCATTTGTATTGAGCAATTCAGCAAGGGAAGCAGGTATACTTTCACAGGAAAGTATGGATACGTTAATTGCCGTGGTAGCACTAAGCATGGTGGTAACGCCATTGGTGATGCTGCTAAATGATAAATGGATACAGCCACGTCTTTGTGATCCGGATCAGAACAAACCCAAACGCGAGCATGATGTGGAAGCTGAAGAAAACCCGGTGATCATTGCAGGGTTCGGTCATTTCGGAAATACAGTGGGACGTTTTCTGCGGGCCAATAATGTAAAAGCCACCGTACTGGATACCGATAGTGATAATGTCGACCTGCTTCGCCGTATGGGCTTCAAAGTTTATTATGGTGATGCAAGCCGGCATGAACTGCTTGAAATTGCCGGCGCAAAACAGGCCAAACTGATCATCATCGCCATAGGAGATGAAGAGAAGAGATTGGAAATGATCGAAACAATTAAGAAACATTTTCCCAACCTCCGCATGCTGGTACGCGCAACCAACCGCAATGATGCATACTCGTTGATGAATGCGGGCATGTTGCATATTTACAGGGAAACACTGGACACAAGTATTCGCATGGGAGTGGATGCAATGAAACTATTAGGCTTCCGTGCACATGAAACCACGCGGCTTGCAAGAACATTCTTTAAGGAAGATGAACGGAGATTAAAATACCTGAGTTCGATCAGGAATGCAGATGAATACGTGATCGCAGTAAGAAAATATGTGGAAGAACTGGAAGAAACCCTTCGGGCAGACAGGGATATATTGCGTTCAGGAGTGGAGGAAGGATGGGATGAGCGTCAGATGGTAGTTGAAGCGCCAGTGAGCACGAATTAACGCGAATAGGCGCGAACTAACGCTAATGGACGCGACTGGGCAAAAAACGGCAAGATTTTGTTTTTTTCCCATGGAGCCGGGCAATGATGAAAGTAGTTTTGAAGTGCGGTTTACATAGCGGCCGCGTTGATGGATTAAGAGAGGTTGCCTGGCGGATCTTTCTATAATTAGGTAATTGGTTTATTTCTCATATTCCGCCGGGCTCCTTTTATAAAAATATATTTTATGGAAAAAGGAGTAAGAACATTAACAATACAACCGTTGATAAGGGTTCAACGCTGGAGTGATGATATTACCGTACCGGAAATACGCTTATCTGGTGCATGGTTGCAAAAGCTGGGGTTTTGTTATGGAGGAAAAGTGGAAGTAAGAATGAGTGCCGGTAAATTGGTGATTACGCCGTTAGATGCCCCTTTAGCTGATGGCTCCTGAAAATTAATTGCCTTCAACAGCAATATTCGCTGCGCTCACTTTAGCTGTTTCACCAGCCAGGTTCACGCCTACCCGCAATGCCTTCAATCCGGAAACTCCCTGCAGCTCTTCCAGCTCCAGGTATTCCATATCATTGTTCAGCAGCTTCTCGCCTTGCAGGTAGCGGATATAAGAAACATATTCATCTGCTTCTTTCTGGTTAAAATATACCAGTGCAATTTTATTGGGCTGGGTCAGCCGCTCATGAGTGTCTTTAATATTCACCTTATCAATCCGTTTCTTAATAATATGATAGCGGATATTATAAGCACCTTCCACATCAAACCTTTTTTCATCCTTCCGGAACCGGATATCGATCGGATGGGAATGAATAAAAATAAGCTGGGTCGTTTCAACCTTCCTGGATAAATAAGGCAATAAAGAATAAGAATATTTTGCAATAGCCGCCATGGATGTTAACTGCATCAGGCGAAGATTCTTTAAATAAATATTGCTGTAAGGCTTATCAGGTGTAATGGATTGACCGATATAGATATCATACTCCACCCCATCTGTTCTGAACTTTTCAAAATAACAGGGATAAGCCTGCTGAATTTCATCCTTCAGCATTTCAAAATAATTATTGACAGATGAGATCACCGTGGTCATAGAAGACTCCAATGCGCGACGGTTTTCAAAAGCTTCCCCCTTATGCTCATCAATGGCAGAGAAATATTCATCCGCAATAGCGGTGAGGTCAGGGCGATTTTCAATAAACTGCAGGAGGAAAGGCACCATATCATTTTCCAGGAACTCATTCAGCTTTATTTCCTGGTTGAAAAGAGTATTGTCTTTCTCTATTTTGCCAAGCCATTGCTGGCCCACAAATATTTTCTCGTCAAGCAGGCCAAAGCCTGTTGCACTTTTCAACTTCTTTAGTACATCCAACAGTATCCTGAATTGCACCCGCAGGTCTTTACGCAAAGCAAGATTCCGTTCAACTGTTGAGTTGCGGATATCCACTGCCCCATACAAAGGATACACATCTTCAAAAATGATCTCTTCTGTTTCCTTGCGTGATTGCGGCTGATGTTCATTCTGCAGGTAGTGCCATGCCACTTCATTGAATTTCCATTGAACGGAGGGCTGCACTGCTGTAAATTTTTCCTTGATCACTTTATCGATTGAATCATTGAACTGGTCAATCGTATTTTTCAGCAATTGCGATAACAATGGCATAGCCGGGTCCAACCTGGAAAGCAGGCTTTCATCCAGCACACCAGGCTTTTTGCTGTATACTTCCACAGCCCCAACCAATGCATTATTGAAAAACACAGGCATCATGGCAAACGTGCGCACCCCTGCCGCTTTTATCGCCCGCAGTATTTCATGTTTATTCTCATCTTCCTCCGCTACATCCCTGATGAAAGTGATCTTGGGATGTTTTGCATAGTCGGTCGCAAGTAAGGAATATGATTTTTCCACTGTACCATATTCTTTGGCAGAATTGATGAGCACACTATTCAGACAGGCCCCATCAATAAAAACCGGTTTACCGTTTACCTGTAAAAAAGGGAGTGCCCCGAATTCCACTTCATTGCTGCCGATAAGTGATTTGAGCGAACCGATGAACCTTGTATAATAATCATCTTCCTGTGCAGAGCTATGATCAAGCAGCAAGGTCTTGATATTTTCCAAAGCATACTGCGGTGTTACTTCTACCAGGTTAGTTATACCAAACCCTTCAAAGCGAAACATGTCGAGCGGTAACAATTCCTGCAATAAAGGCAATATATCCCTGCTATCCTGTATTCTCGACTTCAATATTGAAAGATTCAGTTCAGGTACAGGTCGTGTGGTTTCTATCTTAATAAATCTTGTATCAAGATGTTGCTTATAATATTTTGTCAGCCCGGTTTCTTTATCCACTACAGCATGAACAAGCTGCCTATTCAGGAAATTGGTTATTCCATACAACCTTTCCAGGATAAACGAATAACTGAATTCCAGTTTTTCTTTTATCAGGGCTTCAACTGTTTGAGGAACGCGGTCGCTATGCAGCTTATGCGACATCATATCCTCTATAAAATGAAATACTGCGTTTGTGCTGTAAATAAGTACGGGCCTCATCGGCACGCTTAGTGCCCAGAAATGCTTTTCTTCATCTTCCACCATCGGGGAAAGGCAGAGATAGATCAGTTGCAACTGCTCTGCATAACGTTCTACTTCTTCCGGTTTTACCGACTTCAATAATTCAGGATGCTGCTCAAATTGATCGATGACATAGGAAAAAAACCGGCTTTTGTGATGATCGGATTGCTCTCTTCGTTCCTTTAAATAATTAATGAATGAGGCAAAAGAAACCACTGTTTCCGGAGCAGGCTCCGGAAATGGTATAGGTACAATATCAATAATCTTCGTTTGCATAACTTAAAACCTCAATCCCATCGTAAAGTAAGGATACCATCCTTCTGAAGAATTTCCCATCACAAAGCTCAGGGAAAGCATGGACGCAGGTGCAAAATAGATACCACCTCCCACTCCATTATGCCATTTGCTTGAATTGTCAGGATTTTGCCAAACCCTGCCCACATCCCAGAAACCACTAATGCCAAACTGACCGGGAAGAATATAGTTAGCAATATCCGCCAGCTTGATCCTCAATTCCAGATTGTTAT
The DNA here is from genome assembly GCA_965990355.1 of uncultured Chitinophagaceae bacterium. Taxonomy (GTDB): domain Bacteria; phylum Bacteroidota; class Bacteroidia; order Chitinophagales; family Chitinophagaceae; genus Terrimonas_A. The sequence goes on along the minus strand of CBHEUU010000184.1, from coordinate 804 downwards.
AAAAACTATGTTTGCCGGCAAAACGGAACTGGCGGTAACCAAGCAGGTTTTCCTGACCGCCCAGGAAGGCTGATTGGTAGAAAGCAGTCTTTCCCAGGGTGAGTGTTCCGCCAAAACGCTCTGCCAACACGATAGTGGACTTGGCATTCAGGCTTTTATAAAGAGCAACTTCCGGAATAAGCTGTGCAAAATCCCTTGCATAGGTGCCCATTCCTTTATATGCCTGCAGGCGGATATTGATAAAGGTTCCCCACTGCGGAACGATCTTGTTATTACGTTTATCATTAACATAAGACATCATCACACCGAGATGCAGTTTTTTCTTTTCCATTGTTGTGCTATCATAACTGCCAATCTGTGAGGTATTATTAATAAAACGTCCCAGATTGTCATCCGCATCAAACCTGTAATAATAAGCAGACGGGCCAACGCTGAAAGAAGAACCTTTGCTTCCTCTCCAACGGAAAGCCGGATCTAACTGGTAGGTGCTAAATCTTGTGCGGTAATAACGGATATCGGTTGTAGTCTTATCATAAAAAGTTTCATTACCCCGGCCGAAAAAATTCATCGTGTTGTTCGGCGCTTTGATCAATGCCTGCAAAGTGATGTCTGCTTTGCCTACTGCCTGTATCCATTCCGCATTATATTTTACCCGGTAAGCCTGGGTGGAAAATGAATGACCTGCTATCAACTGGTGCATGCTGCTGTAAGGATACTTTCTAAAGCCCTCCTGGCGTATATACCTGAAGCCACCGCCAAAAATAAAACCGTCATCCACAATGATTCCCAGCAATACCAATGGTA
>CBHEUU010000183.1:0-8116 GCA_965990355.1 uncultured Chitinophagaceae bacterium | reverse complement strand
GATCTTAGTGAACTATACTTGAATGCGTACTAACCCTGGTCCGGGGTGACAATTGGTGAAGAACTCCCTGCTAACAACTACAGACTCATTTTCAATCTTCCAGTACAAACTCCCGGCTCAGATTATAGGAAAGATAAAGCCTTCCGCCCTGCCTGCCTGTTTGATCCAGTCCCCGCTCTTCTTCCCGGTAAAATTCCAGGTGAACAGGCCCGTTTTTTAACTGGCTGAACTCCTGCTGTGTAAAAAACAGTTTCCCTCCCCTTACTGTATCTATCCTGTCAATACCCCTGCCATAGAAGGAAGTATCCGTCAGCATGGCGTGAAGTATATCGTTTTCTTTTAATCCATTTAGAGCTAGCTCCAGTCCTTTTGCCCGGCTGATAGTAGCCGGCAATTCAGCTTTCAGGGAAAAGAAAGGAAAACTGAAAGTATCAACATAAACTTTTCCCGCTCTGTCCCTGTATTCTATCTGATGCAAACCTTCAAATCCCTGCGCCAGGTACCGGGCCTCATAATAGGTCCCTCCCATTTTCGAACTGTCTGCTTTTAATTGCTGGCCGTCAAAACTCACGCTGGCAGCACTATCCAGCAGCATGCCTTTTCCTTCCGGTCCGGCATAACGAAACTGAAGTCGCACTGTTACTTCATCTCTTCCTTCTTCTCCTGTAGCCTGGTAATCCATATAAAGTATGTCTTCCGCCTTAAATTTTTCTTCCTGCTGAACAGCAGCATTACAACCGGCCAACAACACCATAACAGCTCCTGCAAGGAAAAAATCAATGAAGGAAAATGAAAAAAAGCCCCTGAACATCATGCGCATGTATTTGCGATGGCAAGGTAAGAATTGTAGGGCGCATACTCCGGACTTCTGACTCAAGACTCCCGACTCAAAACGCTTACGACTCCTTATCTTTGTCGTCCCCTGGTACGGCAACTGCCAAATTGGCCTGCTACCCGGGTGTAGCATCTTTTTTGACATGCTAAAGCCTTTAATAACAACTATTTCATACAATACCCCATAACAGATAAATCATGCTTGGTATTCTTTCCAAAATTTTTGGCGGCAATAAATCGGACAAGGATGTAAAAAAGATCGCGCCGGTTGTTGAAAAAGCCAATCAGCATTTTGCCTCTTATGCATCACTGAGCAATGACGAGCTCCGCCAGAAAACGCAGGAATTCCGTCAACGCATCAAGGAATATTTAAAAGAAACAGACGAATCCATTCTTGCCAAAAACAAGCAGGCCGAAGACCTGCCTTTCAGTGATCTCTCTGGTAAAGACGCTATTTACCAGGAAGTGGACAAACTGAAAAAAGACAGGGATAAAAAAATCGAAGAAATACTGAATGAACTTTTACCCGAAGCATTTGCCGTGGTAAAAGAAGCAGCCCGCCGCTTTAAAGAAAATACAGCGGTTATCTCCACTGCTACACAGCTGGACCGTGACCTCAGTGTAAAGAAAAATTATATTACCATTGAAGGGGATAAATCCGTTTATCAAAACAGCTGGATGGCCGGCGGCGGACAAGTGACCTGGAACATGGTACACTATGATGTGCAATTGATCGGTGGCGCTGTATTACATTCCGGTAAAATTGCTGAAATGGCCACCGGTGAAGGTAAAACACTTGTGTCCACTTTACCTGCCTACCTGAATGCATTGCCCGGCGAAGGCGTGCATATCGTAACAGTGAATGATTACCTCGCCCGCCGTGACCAGGAATGGAACGGTACCATCTTCGAATGGCTTGGCCTGAAAGTGGATTGCATTGATAAACACCAGCCCAACAGTGAAGAAAGAAGGCAGGCTTATCTCGCAGATATTACTTACGGCACTAATAACGAATTCGGTTTTGACTATCTCCGCGACAACATGGTGCATACACCTGAGGAAATGGTGCAGCGCAAACATCATTTCGCTATGGTGGATGAAGTGGACTCCGTATTGATTGATGATGCAAGAACTCCTTTGATCATCTCCGGTCCTGTAGCACGTGGTGAAGACCAGCAATACCATATTCACAAACCCAGGATACAACAACTGGTGCAGGAGCAGGAACGCATTGTGCGCAACTGTCTCAATGAAGCCAAGAAACTGTTTGAAAAAGGAGAAGATGATCCTAAAACAGGCGGCTTATATCTTTTCCGCGCTTACAGAGGCCTGCCTAAATATGGCCCGCTGATCAAATTCTTAAGCGAGCCCGGCATTAAAGTAAAAATGCAGAAAGCAGAGAATTATTATTTGCAGGACCAGCAACGGAACATGCATATAGTAGATGCCGACCTGCTTTTCCATATTGACGAAAAACAAAACTCCGTTGATCTTACCGAAAAAGGCTTGAACATGATCACCCGCAGTGGTGAAGATCCTGAGTTCTTCGTATTGCCTGATATCGGTGTGAAACTGGCCGAAGTGGAAAAAAGCCAGGGCGCTGCAGAAGAAAAACTGCAGCTGAAAGAATCCATCCTGAATGATTATGCGCAAAAAGCTGATCGGATCCATACCGTTCAGCAATTGCTGAAAGCTTATTCACTCTTTGAAAAAGATGTGGAGTATGTGATCATGGATGGCGCTATCAAGATCGTGGATGAGCAAACAGGCCGTATCATGGAAGGCCGTCGCTATAGCGATGGATTGCACCAGGCATTGGAAGCCAAGGAAAATGTGAAGATCGAAGCTGCTACTCAAACCTATGCTACCATCACACTGCAGAATTACTTCCGTATGTACCATAAATTATGTGGTATGACCGGTACGGCAGAAACAGAAGCAGCAGAGCTGTGGAGCATCTACAAACTGGATGTGGTAAATGTTCCTACCAACCTGAAGATGGTCCGGGATGATAAGCAGGACCTTGTTTACAAAACAAAAAGGGAAAAATATAAAGCAGTTATTGATGAAGTGGAAGCACAGCGCAATTCCGGCAGGCCGGTACTGGTTGGTACCACTTCTGTTGAGATCAGTGAATTGCTGAGCCGTATGCTGCAGCAAAAAAAGATCCCGCACAATGTATTGAACGCAAAGCAGCACGCACGTGAAGCACAGGTAGTAGCTGAAGCAGGTTTTGCAGGAGCAGTCACCATTGCAACCAACATGGCAGGCCGTGGTACGGATATCAAGCTCGGACCCGGAGTGAAGGAAGCAGGAGGTTTGGCCATCATCGGTACAGAAAGGCATGAAAGCCGCCGGGTTGACCGCCAGTTGCGTGGCCGTGCAGGCCGCCAGGGCGATCCGGGTAGCTCCCAGTTCTATGTATCACTGGAAGATGACCTGATGCGTATGTTCGGCAGTGAACGTATCGCATCTATGATGGACAAACTGGGTTATAAAGAAGGTGATGTGATCCAGCATAGCATGATCAGCAATAGCATTCAGCGTGCGCAGAAAAAAGTGGAAGAAAACAACTTTGGTATCCGTAAACGCCTGCTGGAGTATGATGATGTAATGAATAAGCAGCGGAATGTGATCTACGGAAAACGTCAGCATGCTTTGTTTGGCGACCGCCTGGCACTGGATATAGACAATGCATTTTCTGTAGTATCAGAAAGCTTGGTAAGCGGCTTCCGTGAGCAGGAAGATTTTGAAGGGTTCAAGATGGCCTGCATCGTAAACTTTGGTTTGGATACAACCATTGAAGAAGAGGAATTCAAAAGAGGCGATTTGAATACAGTGATTGAAAAACTGTATACAGAAGCTACCAATAATTACACCCGTCATAAAGAAGAAGTGCAAAAGCAGGCCGTGCCTGTATTCAAAAATATCCGCCTCACACAAGGTGCGCAGATTGAGAACGTGGTAGTGCCTTTCACAGATGGCCGCAAAGGATTGAATGTGCTGTCTTCCCTGGACAAGACACTCAACACAGATGGGGCAGAACTGGCAGGCGCACTGGAAAAGACTATCACGCTTGTAGTGATCGATGATGCCTGGAAAGAGCACCTGCGTGCGATGGACGATCTGAAACAGAGCGTGCAAACAGCTTACCTGGAGCAGAAAGATCCGCTGGTAATATATAAGGTAGAAGCTTTCCAGCAGTTCAAGAACATGGATGCAGACGTGAATAAAGACATTGTTTCCTTCCTCTGCCATTCATCCATACCTGTGCAGCAGCAAAATGCACCCCTGAAAGAATGCCGTCCCGAAAAGACTGACTACAGCAAAATGAGGGCAAATAAGGAAGAAATTGATGCTGCCGGCGAGGATTATGCAGCCAATGAAAGAGACCGGTTTGAGCCGGGTGGTGCAGACACTGCAGTAAAACAGGAGCCCATCAAAGTGGCTCCCAAGATCGGGCGCAATGATCCCTGCCCTTGCGGAAGCGGCAAAAAGTATAAAAACTGCCACGGTAAAGACGCCTGAGAATAACCAGGAACCGAAAGAAGAAGAGTAAAAGAGTACGCTTTTTTACTCTTTTTTTATGCCCGGCACCTGCCGGTCCGCCCTTCTGCAGTAAGTAGTTTTCTATCGGAAAATCCCCTGCATACTACTCAAAAAAGCCAACGCAACAGCGCAAAACTCTAAGAGTATACCATAAAATACTTAGTAAATACCCCTATTTATTGACTTATATCAAAAAAAACTACGTTTTCCGCCAAATGGTAGTTTTACTATTGTTCATCCGTAATTTCCACATAATCTTTGTATCAAGATTACGAAGTACATTCTCCAATATCTCCAGAAAAAATACTCCGTAAAATTTAATTCATCACCTTAAAGAAAATCAAAATGAAGTGTAATTCTACGCTCAGGACCCTTTTTGCCCTAACTCTCGCCCTAACAGTCAATACGTTAGTAAATAGCCAGACAGTTTATGTGGACAATGGCACCTCCACTTCCTATAACCTGGCGAGCGGCGACAGTCTACACATCAAATCCGGCACATACACCGGTTCTATCAACCAATTTGATCAGGGTGCAAAAATTACAGTAGCCGCAGGCGCTACTTTTCAACCAAACAACATCAGCAATCCACGCGGAAGCCTTAAAAACCTTGGTACGGTTAAAATTAATGGCTGGTTTAGTACCAATGGCGGTTTTACCGTTGATAATTATGGCACCATGTGGTTTGCATCTGGTATGTCGTTGAACCAGGGAGTTCAGAACTGGACCAATTATTATGGTGGCACCATAAAATTTGACATGGGTGTAACCATCAATAACAATTGTGTGTTGCTGAACAGGGGAACCATCACCAGTCTGGGCGATATCACTATTAACACTGGTGCAACCCTTTATAATAATAATACGGTAAATCTCACCGGCAATCTCGCTATCAATAATTCCGTATTCAATAACGGAGGTAAATTCAATGTTTCCGGCAGCTTTACCATCAATGGCAACAGTACATTTATGAATACCTGCCGCCTGACCATCGAAAATGGTTTAACTAATAATACCAAGACCGGTGTTTTCAATATCGGGTTGATCTGGTGCTCCGCAGCAAAAGGAAACAGCACGTTCACTAATAATGGTAGTGCAACCTTCAGCAACAACGGAACAATTAAGAGTGTTGACCTGACCAACCATGGAACTATTGACGGATCAGGATCATGGTACCTCACCGGTTATACTTATAACACTGGTACTGTAGGTGTAACTGGTTCTACCAGCGATACAGTTAAGATATATGATGTTACAAGGACCAGCACTTCTACCATCTTTGACCTGCAGAATAAAACACCTAAGCCTAACGCCATCTATACAGTGCTGAGCGCACCTGATACAGTTAACCTCCTGCCTACTTGTTCTCCGGAAGCTATTTCCAATATCACCTTACCGGTAAAATGGGAATACTTCTACGTGAACCTGTCTGATAATATCCCTGTGCTTACATGGGCTGCTGAGCAGGATCCTGGAACTGTTTTCACTGTACAGCGCAGTTATGATGCAGTAAACTTTACCACTATCGCTTCTATCGATGGTGAAGAAGGAAAAAAAGTTTACAAGTTTGAAGACAAGCAAGTAAACACTCAAACCAAATCAGTGTATTACCGCATCAGGGCAATTGAACCTACAGGAGCTATCACCATCTCCGACACAAGGACGCTGATGTTTACCACCAAAGCCGGCGTTTCTGTTCAAGCTACACCAAACCCTTTTACAAGCCAATTGAACATCAGCTACCAATCAGTCAACCGCGAAAGGATCAATATTCGCATCATCAGCATGTCTGGCGCGGTAATGGCTAGCAAAGCCGTGAATGTAAGCACAGGTTACAACAGCATTGCTATCACTGAAGCAGCTTCATTGATCAAAGGAATTTATCTCGTGCAACTGATCAGCGAAAACACAGTGATCGCTACAGAAAGAGTAGTAAAACAATAAGATATTTTCATACCGACACAAATCGCCCTGCTTTCTAGCGGGGCTTTTTGCTTTATATTCCTATACGATCATAATATCCACATATCCGGTCATTTTTATATTAAATATTTCTTTTCCTTTTAATTTTATAATCACAGTATAGTTTAGTTACAAGCCAACCTCCCGCTCCACTTATACAATTCAGTACTCAATCGTAATTCTATGCAACCTGATCAGTTGCCAAATGGTTAAATGCTTAACTTATGAAACCTTTCTATCCTATCCTTAAGGCATGCTTTGCCTGCTTAGCCCCTATTGTTATCAATGCACAAACAACCAGCTGGACGGGAACTTCCAATACCTCATGGCGCAATGCGGCCAATTGGACGGCTGGCATTCCTACCAGTACCATGAATGTTGTAATCGGTGATGCAAGCTTTACCGGTAGTTTTCAACCTTCTATTACTTCATCGGCTGCTGCAAAAACAATTACTATTGGCGGTGTAAAAGCATCCACGCTTACCATCGGCAAAAATGTGACAGTTGCCGGTGATGTTACTATTACTTCCAACGGGACGATTTCCCATGGAAAAGGAGCAATGACCCTTTCCGGCAATTGGAGTAATTCTGGAACATACACCGCTTCAAATAATAACTCAAACATTGTTTTTGCCGGATCGGCACAAACCCTGGGCGGCAGTAATGTAACCAGCTTCCGGAAACTAACAATCAATGCTGGCAGTGTTGTAACCCTTGCCAGGAATGTTACTGTAAGCGGAGGAGGCAGTACGCTTAATGTAAAAGGAACACTTAATCCAGGTGAATCACCCACTTACATGGTGACTGCAAGCAATATAACTGTTGCACCGAATGCCATTCTGAAAGTGAACGCAACTACTTTTGCCGGCAATTATACAGGGACCGTTGCATTGAATGCTGGAAGCACAGTGGAATATGGCGCCGCTGCAAACCAGACTGTAAGCAATACCCTTACATATAGCACACTTCGTATAAGCGGGTCTGGCGTCAAATCACTGGCAGGCAACCTGCCTTCATTGGTATCCTCAGCAACAACTGCCGGAAATATTTATGTAGCAGCCGGAACACTTGACCTGCTGACCTTCACTGCAAACCGCGGCACCACTACACCAGGAGGAACTGTTCCTGTATTAAATAATGCCACGCTAAAGATCGGCGGCACCAATACTTTTCCCGCCAACTATGCAACAAGAAATCTTAGCCTTACCAGTACAGTGGAATATGCAGGTAATAATCAAACAGTACAACCCTTCACCTATGGCAATCTTACACTGAGTGGCACATCGGCTGCTGTTGTTAAAACCATGCCGGCCTCTGCATTCACTATTGCAGGAAATCTTACGGCTAATGCTGGTACAGCCACTTCCCTTTCTTTTACTGCAGCAGCTGCCCTTACGATCAGTGGAAATATTTCAATCGGAACAGCCACCACATTCAACGGAGGAAGTTTTACGCATACACTCAGTGGCAACTGGACAAATGCCGGAACTTTTACAGGAAGCACAAGCACAATTATAATGGCTGGTGGCGGCACCACTATCACTGGTGCAGGCAGCAATAATTTCAATAACCTTACCATCATTGCATCCAATATTTCAGCCTCCGCCACTACTTCCCTGAACATTGCAGGCGATTTTGCCACAACAGGACCCGGTATTTTCACACATGCTTCCGGTGGCACAACAACTTTTTCAGGCACATCCAAAACGATCAGTGGCACGGGTATCAGTTTCGACAACCTTACCGTATTGTTCCGAGGAGGAAGCCTGAT
>CBHEUU010000182.1:0-8137 GCA_965990355.1 uncultured Chitinophagaceae bacterium | reverse complement strand
CAATGATCCTTGCAGCGCTCGCGCTCACCACACTTCAAACAAAGAGTTTTTCACAGGACAAAAAATTCTACATTTTTCTTTGCTTTGGCCAGTCCAATATGGAAGGCAATGCAAGGTTTGAGCCGATGGACACAACCAATGTTGATCCGCGTTTCCGCGTACTGGCTGCTGTTGACTGTCCGGACCTTCACCGGACCAAGGGAAACTGGTATAAGGCTACTCCCCCATTAAGCCGCTGTAATACCGGGCTCACACCCGGTGATTATTTCGGAAGGACAATGGTCGCCAATCTCCCAAAAGATGTCCGCGTGGGAGTGATCAATGTGTCAGTTGGCGGATGCAGGATCGAACTCTTCGATAAAGACAATTACCAGTCTTATATATCTACCGCACCTAACTGGATGAAGGGAATGATCAGTCAATATGATGGCAATCCCTATGGTCAACTGGTTGCACTCGCCAGACTGGCGCAGCAGGATGGTGTGATCAAAGGCATATTATTACACCAGGGTGAATCAAATACGAACGATACACTTTGGCCAAAGAAAGTAAACACGGTATATAACAACCTCATCAAAGACCTCGCTCTTGATGCGTCAGCAGTCCCGTTGCTTGCAGGTGAAGTGGTGCATGCAGAGCAGGGCGGCGTTTGCGCCAGCATGAATAAGATCATCGGTGCACTACCACAAATCATTCCGAACTCTTATGTAATCTCATCAAAAGGCTGCACCGATGCAGCCGATAACCTGCACTTTGATGCAGCCGGCTACAGGGAACTTGGCAAACGATATGCTGAAAAAATGCTTTCCCTCTTAGGATACAAAACGAGTACAACACAATAACAAACCGCAATTTTTTTACCAGCCATAACAGACAGCATAATGAAAGCTTTTCTGCATAAACAGGTATTGATCCTGTTGTTTACCACAGTAGCAGCATTCACCGGCAATGCACAGAATCCAATCATCCAAACTATTTATACAGCAGATCCCGCACCATTGCTGCATAATGATACCGTATACCTGTATACCGGTCATGACGAAGATACTTCCACCTGGTTCACCATGAGAGACTGGAGGTGTTATTCCACAACGGATATGGTCAATTGGACTGATCATGGATCGCCCCTCTCTCTTAAAACATTCAGTTGGGCAAAAAAGGATGCCTGGGCAGGCCAATGCATTTTCCGCAATGGAAAATTCTATTGGTATGTGCCCATGAACGAGAATGGCAAAGGAATGTCAATCGGTGTAGCTGTTTCAACAAGCGCTACTGGTCCATTTACCGATGCTTTGGGAAAGCCGTTGGTGCATAGCGGCAACGGGGACATTGATCCAACTGTATTTATTGATGATGACGGCCAGGCCTATCTGTACTGGGGTAATCCTTATCTCAAATACGTTAAGTTGAATGAAGACATGATCTCGTATTCCGGAGAAGTGATCACCGTTCCATTCACCGAAGAAGGATTTGGCAAACGGACAGGCAACGCGCAACGGACGAGCCAGTATGAAGAAGGCCCATGGTTGTATAAACGGAAAGGATTGTATTACCTGCTGTACCCCGCTGGCGGTGTGCCTGAACATCTTGCTTATTCCACCAGTTCTAATATCACAGGGCCTTGGCATTACCGCGATACCATCATGCACATCATCCGCAAAGGTGGCGCGTTTACCAATCATCCGGGCGTGATCGATTATAAAGGCAGATCATACCTCTTCTATCATAACGGAGCATTGCCCGGCGGAGGAGGATTTACCCGGTCAGTTTGCGTGGATGAATTTACCTATAACCCAGATGGATCCATTCCAGTAATATCACCTACTGCTGGAGGAGTTAAACCTATCCGTGAATTGAATCCATTTATTCGCCAGGAAGCAGAAACCATCGCCTGGGAATATGGTGTTGAAATGGCCACAGATCCTGTAAGCGGTGTCTATGTGACAGATATCGACGATGGTGATTATATCAAAGTAAGAAATGTTGGTTTCAGAAAAGGGGCAAGGTCTTTCAAAGCAAGTGTGGCCGGTTCTGCAGGAAAAATCGAAATACGGCTGGATAGCCTTACCGGTCCGCTGATCGGCACGTGTGAGATAAAGGGAAATGACCAGGAAGAAAAATGGAGGGAATATTCCTGCAAGATCAGCAAGACCAAAGGTCCACATGATGTATACTTTGTTTTCAGAAAACAACATAATAGCCCGTTAAGATTCGACTGGTGGAAGTTCAATTAGGTTGATCCAGGCAACGGCCCGGTTAAATTTTATAAAAAGAAAAGATGAAGAAAAATATTTTCGCATTAGTAACGGTCTGTCTTGCCTACGTAATAATTACCCGGGGGGCAGGCTCCCATAATTGACGTATGATATTTCGGCTGGAGGAAAGCCAGTTATAGATATGAACCCTCAGAAATTTGTGCCAAGCATTTACGATGCCAAAGCGGAAGATTATCAGAAAGTGACGATGCGGATTTACAGAAACCGGCAGTACAGTACGTATATTGAGTTTCCACAAGTGGAGTTGAAATGAATCAAACCTTTACTACAAAAGGAACCCGGGACCATCAAATCACTATGCTTCGGCAGTTGAGAGCGTTTTCAGTGCGTTTGATATCCTATTAACCGCCGTTCGCTAAATGAATTTATGGGCGAATCCCCATTTCTTTATTTTTATACCAAAGCTATGTTATGGTAAAAATGAACACTGGCGCCTGGATCGGCATTATTGGAGGTATTGCCGGCTTTGTTATCGCTATTATCAGTGTGCTAATGACTGTTCCAGGCAGCACCTCACTGTATATTGTATTGGGTATGTGTGTCTTGTTCGGTGGAATGGGTTTGCTCTTCTATAAACTTTTATTCGGGCCTATGATGAACGCGGCCCGGTTGCATAAAACGGGCATATCAGGCAAGGCCGTGATTAAAGAAGTGCATGATACCAACGTAACCATCAATAATAATCCACAGGTAAAGCTGGTGCTGGAAGTAAAGAATTCATTCGGCCAAACGTACATGGCCACGTGCAGAGTTTTAGTGTCACGCATCAATCCCGGCGCATACCAACCAGGAATGGAAGTGCCTGTAAAGATCGATCCGAAGAATGAAAAGAATGTAGTGATCGATTTCAATGGCGGCTTTTCATCTGCGTCAGCGAATAGCAGTGCTTATAATAATGCCTACGGCCAGCCCAATGTAGAGGCATTGAAAGCTGAACTCGAAAAGACAGATGCAGAGAACCAGGTGGTGCGAAACACAGGCCGGGCGGCGCGGGCTATTATCAAAAGCTATAACTGGCTGGGAGCTTATGTGAATGGGAATAATCCATACGTAGAATTGGAAATAGAGGTGTTACCTGATGGTTCTCCTTCTTTTTCAGGTAAAACAAAGGGTGTGATAGCGGAAACATCTGTTCCGAAATTTCAGCCGGGGAAAGAAGTGTATGTGAAGTATGATTTCTATGATAATTCTAAGATTGCGATTGATCATTCCTGATGAGGGCTAATACACATAAAAAGGGAAATAGTCAGAACTGGCCGTTTCCTAAACTAGAGCTGAGGGGGAATATCACCAACGAAACTCTGGTAGAACAGATACCGCAATAAAAACTGCCTACAACATTGGCTGCAAGTCTAGCAGACCAAAAACGACAAAACGAACCATCCAACATTTGGACTTTTCAACAAAATAAATTTGGACTTTACAACAAAAGGAGTTGCTTTTTTTAGGTTGACCTTTGCGGTATAAAACTTAAAAGAAATGGCAAATTTAAACAATAACAAAACGGTTTTAGTAACAGGCGGTTCAGGATTTATAGCTGTTCATTGCATTTTAAAATTGCTTCAACAAGGTTACACAGTTAGAATTACGCTTCGTTCATTGAGCCGACAAGATGAAGTAAAACAAATGCTGAAAGTTGGCGGCATCAGCTCGTTTGACAATCTTTCATTTATTGAAGCCAATCTTTCTGACGACAAAAATTGGGATGAGGCAGTTAAGGGTTGTGAATATGTGTTGCATGTTGCATCGCCAACACCGGCAATTAAATTTAAGCACGAAGACGAGCTGATTAATCCTGCAAAAAATGGAGTGTTAAGAGTCTTGAAAGCATCAAGAAATGCGAATGTAAAACGAGTGGTATTGACTTCTGCATTCGGTGCAATTGGCGTGGGACACAAAAACCGGACAACACCTTACACAGAAAACGACTGGTCAAACCTCGACGCTAATGTTCATCCTTATCAGAAATCAAAAACCATTGCAGAAAAAACAGCATGGGACTTTATAAAAAATGAGGGCGGCAATCTTGAGCTTTCAACAGTAAACCCTGTGGGTGTAATGGGACCCATATTAGGAGCAGATTACTCCCATTCACACCAGATGATAAGGCAAATGCTGGAGGGGGAAATTAAAGCATGTCCCAAGATCACCTCCTGTTATGTGGATGTTCGTGATGTAGCCGATTTGCATTTATTGGCAATGACACATCCCAAAGCAAAGGGCGAAAGATTTCTCGCAACCGCAGGCAATGCTTTGTCAATGCTTGACGTAGCAAAAATTTTGAAACGCAGGTTAGGCGATGATGCAAAAAAAGTCCCGGCCAAAGAACTGCCAAATTGGTTATTAAGAATTGCAGCATTAAGAAATCCTTCATTAAAAATGCTTGTTACTTTACTTGGGCAATACATGCAGGCGAGCGGAGAGAAAGCAAAAAAATTACTAAATTGGTCACCAGGTTCAAGTGAAGATGCTATTGTAGCAACGGCTGAAAGTTTGTTACGGTTAGGATTAATTAAAAAATAAACAATGAAAGAAACTGCCATATCCGCTTGTTATGTAAGCCCTTCGCTTTCTACCGAACAGTTTGTATCCAATCATACTTTTATGTATTTGATTTCGGGCACAATGCTTGTCTATGATGGAAGCAAAGAGTATAAAATAAAAGCTGGAGATTATGGTATAGCAAGAAGAAATCATTTGGCAAAATACACCAAGCAGCCTGACAACGGGGCGTTTAAAAAAATCTACATTTTGTTTGAGCAGGAATTTTTAAAGGAATTTAATGATGCTTATAAATTTAAGGTAGAAAATAAAAAGATAGCCGGCAGTATTATGCCTTTAAGCAAAACAGTTTTGGTCAAAAATTTTATCCAATCGCTGACGCCGTATTTTAATGAACAGGGAACAATTGATGAGCAGTTTTTAAACGTGAAACGAACTGAATTGCTTTTAGTATTGCTGAAAGCAAACCCTGAACTGGCAAATGTTTTATTTGATTTCAGCAATCCAAAAAAAATAGACCTCGAAGAATTTATGAATCGCAATTTCAAATTCAACGTAAGCATAGAACGCTTTGCCTATTTGACAGGACGAAGCTTATCGGCTTTTAAACGGGATTTTGAAAAAATATTTAATGCCACACCAAGCCATTGGCTGGTGCAAAAACGATTGGAAGAAGCCTATCATCTAATTGACAAGAAAAATAAAAAGCCATCAGACATCTACCTTGACTTAGGCTTTGAGGACTTGTCGCATTTTTCATTTGCATTTAAAAAACTCTTCGGACATTCGCCAACACGACTGACCAAAGCAAAGAAGACCAGCAGCTAACATTGAGTTTTGTGCAAGTTGGGCAAACGGAATAACAATGAGCTTTTGTAATTCTGTTCAGCTCTTACTCACTGGATCACTAACCAGAATTATGCGATTATATACATATTTTGATGGTGTCCTAAAATTAAAAAAGCCCGTCAACACAGCGTTTGCGGGCTTTTAGCATAATTTGATAGGTGAGAAAGTGGAGCTGAGGGGACACCCCTAATCAAATTTTTTTTATTTATAGGTGAGCCTGGAAAATAGCCGATGCCGGTTCATCCTCCCAAATACGGCAGCACCAGTACTTCGCCATCAGTTCCGCGGCCACACATTATCTGCCGGATCAGCATCCGGAAAACGGCAATGGGGATCAAGCGTGATCTTTTTGATCTTGCGCTGGCCGAAGTCCATAACGGCGTTGAATGTCCGGCTGCCGTTGAACCAGACAGATACAGGCCATGTCACTTCAGCCGTGTTTGCATCGATCATTTTGCCGTTGGATATTTTTTTAATGGCTGGTCCTTCAGCTTCAAACTCGACTTTCAGCACAACAGGCGAGGGCATTTGGCCTGCCTGGTGAACCGTAACCGTAGTCTTGCCTTTTGTCGTTTTGACGTCGCGGATGGAACCATGAACAGCTTCTGTTGTCCACAACCAATAATACCAGAACCAGCCGAGCTCCTGCTTCAGTTCATTGTTCATAAAGAAAATATAATCCCATGGCGATGGATGCCTGAAAGACCAGGTTGCTGTGTATTTTTTCATTGCGTTGATCACCGCCTCGTCGCCTAATATTCCGCCGAGCATGGAAAGCATCAGTGGCGTTTTGCTGTAGGTCTGGAAACCGTAGCCGTTGCCGGCATTGTTGGCGCTCCACATCATGGGCGCTTCGTCTTCGCTTCCGCTAATCCGGCCGTAAGATTGCCCCAGCGTGTCGAGATTATATGGCTTGCCTTTTTGGTCGGCACCAGAAAGTATGTTCATGTACTGGTTGAAACCTTCGTCCATCCAGCCGTAGCGTGTTTCATTCGTACCGAGCATCATGGGCCACCATTGGTGTGCCGTTTCATGATCAGCGGCGCCCTGGTTCGAGTTGATAACCATGGGATATTCCATCCCGGCACTGGGGCCGTCCTGCAGCGTTAACTGAGGAAAGGGATAAGGTGCCCAGAGCTTTGAGTAGAACTCGAGTGCATGGCGTGTAACTGCACCGGCACGTTCAAACAGTCTGGCTCTTTCGGGAAGGTAAACTATGTGAATCGGAACTGGTCCTTTACCGGGAATGGTTGCACGGGTTGCTTTCCAGATAAAATTCCCGGCTGTTGCCCAGGCAAAATCATTCACCTTGTCGGCACTGAAATGCCAGGTAAGCTTGTCGCCTGGCGCGGTTGATTTACCCGGTCCTGTTTCAGTCTCGCCCACAATGATCACCTCCTCATCTGAGTTGAGTATGGTAGACAGCCGTTGTCTCGCCGTTTCTGTCAAAACCTCGTTCGGGTTTTGAAGAGTGCCGGTACCACTTACGATCCAGCCACCTGGGACGGTGAGGTACACATCGAATTTCCCGAAATTATTATAGAACTCCGAAGGCCCCAGGTAAGGGCTTGTTTCCCAGCCGCGGAGATCATCGTACTTCGCGATGCGTGGAAACCATTGGGTGGGTTGAAAAAGTTTGCTGTCGAATCGTTGTGTCATTCGATGTCCACGCCCATTCTCACCACCCGGTAATTTGGTGCGCCAGGAAATCTCGAGCTCTATGGTTGTTCCGGCTGCAACCGAATCGAGCAGGTTGATTGCCGCTACGGTTTGGGTGAGGCCTACAACGGTTGTCTTTGTAGGCGGGGTTCTGACACCGCGACCGGTAGATGGAGGCGGAGGCGTGAGATCCACTGGCTTCCCCGCTATTTTCAACTCAGTCAGCACCATTCCATCAGTCGCCTCGGCTGGTACAGATGCCCCACGCTGAGCTTCCGGGCGGAAGATGTTGTGATCGAGTCGCAACATGATTGTCTTCAGGTTATCCTTGCTATTGTTATGCAGGCTGATCTTTTCCGTTCCGGTTATGGTCTGTGTTGCGGGATCGAGGCTGGCTCTGATAAGATAGTCAGTCTCCATTTGCCAGTAGTTTGGCCCCGGCCTGCCCGAAAAATCACGTGTACCCGCGTCAAAGGCTTTCCGGATGGAATTGGTCATAGGTACATCGAGCCGGATGGACCGTTTCGATGTCTCAATTGTTTTACGGATCGGAGTGACGTCTTGTGCCGATACAATGTTCACGATCGCCATCAGGCAAATGAAAATAATTCGCGCTATCATAATAGTAGGTTGGATAAATTTCTTCAAATATAACCGGTAAGTCAATAATAGACATCGCAAAATGTGCAGGATGTTCAAATCTTATCAAACATGTTTATTGTCAAAAGATCTGGATAGCAGACCGCAGAAAATCAGCGACGGATAGGTGGATGGTATATGGAAAGTGATACTTCTGACAATGGAAGGGCAAAAACATAAGACTACGCACGCTGTTACAGCACTCTTGATAC
>CBHEUU010000181.1:0-8139 GCA_965990355.1 uncultured Chitinophagaceae bacterium | reverse complement strand
CTCTGCCACTTGGACCTGTTGTATGGGCCGTGGCAGGTCCCATACTTACTCCCGTGTTGAATGGCCAGATTGAGGGGCTTTTGTTTGGATATAGTGTAGACGGCATCGGTACATATACAAATGACGGGATCAGTGATGTGATCGTAGGTGCTCCTGCGGGAGTCAACTTAGGATCACTTACGAGCGGTCTTGGCCTGGCCGCTGTAGTACAAAATCTTCTTTCGGGACAGATACTGGGAGGCTCTGCTTATGTCTTTGCTGGTGATGGTACTGCCACAGGAGTAAGTACAACGTCTGCTGCAAGATTGCAGGCAGATCCTTCTGGCCTGTTGAGCAATGCCGCGAACCTTTTTGGTTATTCAATCCGTGGTGTGGAAGATGCTGCCGGTGTAAGGAATGGCAATGTTCTTATCGGTGCACCGGTATCAAGTGTACTGAGCAACATTGTAGGAGGTTTGCAATTGAAAGCTGGTACCCTCAGCGTGTTTGCAAAACAAACCGGCGCGATCAGCAGTCCTGTTGCGCCTATTCAAACATTGAATTCACCACGTTCCAGTTCTGTGCTTACGTTGTTGCAGGGATCCGGACAAATACTGGACCTGTCCATGATGTATAGTGCGAGTATGGATAATACAATGGACGTGGATTGCGATGGCTTTGGTGATATTATCGTTGGTGAACCTTTATCGAGCAACGTTCCGCTGATCGGTGCAAACGTGACTGGAGGTGCTGCCTATATTTACCGTGGTCAGGCCGGCGGCACTTATGTGCCAACACCCGTGTGGTCAGTAACTCCTACCGTTTCACCTTTGCTGGGCGTGAATGCTTCTTCATTGGTGGGCTTTAGTGTTGCAGGTGCGGGCCGCACAAGCGGTGCTACACAGCTTATCCGTTCTATTGTTGGTGGTCCTGCCAATACGCTTGATTTTGGTTCAGGCTTACTGAACCTGGGTAATACGGTCGGCACCCTGCTTGGCTTTGCAACAGACAACAACGGTATCGGAAAATCATACATGTTCAATAGTGCTCTTTGCGGAGGTACATTGCCGGTTACCATGCTTGGTTTCAAAGGCGAAAAACAGAATAGCAAAGTGAGACTTGACTGGATAACAGCAGATGAGCATGAACTGAACAGGTATGAACTGGAGCGCAGCACGGATGGTGTTAACTTCTCTGTTATCGCCGTAGTATTTGCCAAAGGCGATCAAAAGAATACATACACTTACCTGGATGAAAGACCTGCCTATGGCAATAATTATTACCGCTTGCGTATTGTGGATGATAATACCAAGTACACTTATTCCAATACAGCGCTGGTGCAATTCGGGGAAAAACTGGCCGGCTTAATGGCTGCAACGCCTAACCCTGCTCGCCAGCAGATCAATATCCGGTTGACAGGCTATGAAAAAGGGAATTATATCCTGAGGCTTTACAATACAGCCGGTGTGTTACTGGAAATGAGAAAAGTGAATCTTCTTGAACATCAGCAAACAGAAGTGTTGAACCGCAATGGGGATATGCAACCCGGCGTGTATATGGTGACGCTTCATGATGAAAATAGTAGCAAAGTAGGAACAGTCAGGTTAATATTTAACCGGTAATGACGATTTGAGTTCTAAGGGTAACAGGGGTCGCTTTTTAGCGACCCCTTATTTTTTCCGGAAGTTTTATGTAAAGATGAATCGGGTAATATTTACCAGGAAGGGCATAAAAAAAGGGCTGGATAGAAATCCTGCCCCGTTTTAAAATCCAATATCCTATGAAAAACCATTGCAAGAATACGACGGTGTTTTGGTTCCTGCAATACTATTTGAGCAGATAGTGGATAAAATTGAGTGAAAAGGTTAAAAAACGGTATGAACCGGTGTTTTTTAACTGTCGCCTGTACAAGTTTTGCACCCCTTGGGACCAGGGTGTTATTCACTTGTCCTTTATAGAGCAGTTGGTTGTTAATCAGTGAAAAAAGAAAGCAGCTTGGGTCGCAGCAGGTTTAGTCCTCTTGCTTTTTGTACCCTGACTGTATAAGGTGAAATGGCCAGTTCTTCCGCTACCTCTGTTGTTTTTTTACCCTGTACGTACAGCAGTTGGAATATCTGCCGGCAGCGGGGAGGCAATTCCGTGATGGCTTTATGCAGTAAACGCAGGGTTTCCGTGTTAACCATACGGGAATAATGGTCAGGCTCCTGTATGGCCGGCAATTGGTGAGGCAAAAAAGGAACGCGCCTGTTTTTCTGTTGCTGCTGTTGCCAGCGGAACGCATCTCTTTTTGCTACAGTAAACAGGTAAGCCCTGATAGCATCAATCGAGTTAAGCCGCCGGCGGTAATGCCATATTTTGACAAATGCTTCTGAAGCTATTTCTTCCGAAGCGGCTTTATCCTGTATCAGCGAACCAATATAAGCGCATAGGGGAGCATACCAGGCGGCGAAAAGAAATTTTATTCCATCCAAATCCCCTTGTTGAAAAGCAACTGCATAGCTTTCCATATTCCTTCCTGAGAAATCAGTTTTCATGATAATAACCTTAATGATGAGAAATAAGACAGGAAGAAAAAATGAAAGGAGCGTAGGGTTCAGCAGCAATTCCGTAATAAGATTCTTCAGCCTGCCGGGGACCTGGAAGTTTAACTGCTTTAATGGATAACGATAACCCCAGGCGAAGGTAATTGGTTTGCTCATGATATTTGATCGGATACCAACAATTTTTTTTTAAGAGCGGACTGACTTCGACTGCATTCTATTTCTGGCTTGAAATCCAATTAAATACAATAGTCCTTTCCTGACAGATTATAGTCTTTTCTTACTATAATTATTAATTATAGCTATTTTTAGCTATAATTTAAAAAAATAGCCTATTTTAGCTATAAATAACCGGAGATGCTTAATGCTGTTATTACTGGTGACTTCGTCCGTT
This sequence comes from uncultured Chitinophagaceae bacterium, assembly GCA_965990355.1. GTDB lineage: Bacteria > Bacteroidota > Bacteroidia > Chitinophagales > Chitinophagaceae > Terrimonas_A. The sequence goes on along the minus strand of CBHEUU010000181.1, from coordinate 5,226 downwards.
CCACTCTTTTGCAGAAAAAAGAGGAAAGTAAATTGTATAAGGATGTGGCAAAAATAGCTGAAGCCTATCCTTATTCGGTATACAGGGGAGATAGTTTCCAGGTATATATAAAAGATGCTTCGGAGTCGCTGCGGATCGCTTTTTTAATTCGTTGCGCTGCCCGTAAAATAGAACAACCCGGCGTGAGCTTTGATATCCGTCAAAGTATTGGTATTGCCGTTCAAACCTCACCGGTCCGGGAATTATCCTCGGCCAAAGGCACTCCCTTTATATTATCCGGCCGGGCTTTTGATTCGATGGAAAGCAAGGACAGGCTCCTTGTTATTGCCACCGAACGCGAGCTGTTCAACCATGTATTTGAAATGCTGTCTGCTTTTGCCGATGATATATTTGAGTCCATGACCCCCAAGCAGGCATTGGTAGTATTTGAATTATTGTCGGGCCATACGCAACAGCAAGTAGCCAAAAAACTGAAAAAAACGCAACCCACTATCAACCGGCAGGCACAGGCTGTAAAATGGCATCGCTTGCAAGAGCTTTTAAGTAAATTTGATTACTTCATTAAACAACTGACTCTATGAATCCGGAGCTTACCTGGCTGATCAAACTGGTGCTTTCGCATTTGCTGGCCGATTTCGTGCTGCAACCTAAAAGCTGGGTGACAGAAAGACGGCAGAAACATTTTTCTGCTCCTTCCCTTTATCTGCATGGTGCAGTAGCAGGCATATTGGCCTGGATATTTATGGGAATACAATACTGGTACTTTGCCCTGATCATTCTTATTACACATATTGTTATAGATGCCTGGAAATCGTATCGCCCTGCTGTATTCATTTATTTCCTCGCAGATCAGGTACTTCATTTCCTGGTCATCATTGCCTGTTTTTGCTTTGCGTTTTATGAATGGTCCGATATCACGGTTTTCCTGGCAGACATCGGTGATAATTATGATTTCTGGGTAATTGCAACAGCTTTCCTGTTCCTCAGTTTTCCTTCAGGAATTGCTATTGATCAGATGACGAGGAAATGGCGGGAAGAATTGCCCGGCGCTGCCGGCCTTGCCAATGCCGGTAAATGGATCGGCATACTGGAACGTACATTGATCCTGATCTTTTTACTGCAAAATCAATATGCCGCCATCGGTCTTTTAATAACTGCAAAAGGATTATTGCGCTTCAGTGAAAAAGACAAACAGGAACAAAAAACAGAGTATGTACTGATCGGTTCGCTGATCAGCGTTTGTTTTTCCATTATCACAGGAATAGCGGTGAACTATTTCCTCGGTCTGGAGTGATATGAGATGTGAGATATGAGATGTAGGATGTGGGATGCAAGACATCACATATCCCATATCAAGTCCTACACTCAGCCATCTAATAAAAACTATTCCGTCCGGAGACTCTTCACCGGGTTTGCCAAAGCTGCTTTCATTGTTTGATAGCTGACTGTTGCAATAGCAATAAATATTACCAGCAAAGCTGCAAACGCAAACACCCACCAGCTGATTGAGGTATGGTAAGAATAACCCCGCAACCAATGGTCCATACTCCACCAGGCAACAGGTGAAGCGATGAGTATGGAAAGCAATACAGGTTGTAAAAAATCTTTTGATAATAATGTAGTGATCCTGGTTACGGATGCGCCCAGCACTTTGCGCACACCTATTTCCTTGATGCGGGTTTCGGCCATGCAGGCCGCCAGGGCAAACAACCCGAGACAGGAAATAAAAATGGTAAGTCCTGCGAATAAGGCTGCCAGTGTGCCCAACACTTTTTCATGGCGGAACTTGAGCGCATAGGTGTCATCAGCAAAAAAACATTCAAATGGATATTCGGGGTTGTATTTTTTAAATACTTTGGCAATCATGGTGAGGTTATCTTCTCTCTCATTTTCCCGGTTAAGTCTGAATGAAATGGCGCCGAAACGTTTATTGTCGCCTTGAATAACTGTTGGTATAAAAGCCTGGTAAGGTCTGTTCGCAATAAAATTATTCACTACACCTACTACATGAAAATCACGGCCATATTCTTTAAGATGCTGGCCAATGGGATTCGTAAAGCCCATCAGCTTTACGGCCGCCTGGTTGAGCAATACGGCTGATGAATCAGAAGGGTAAGTTACCACATCTATATCCCGGCCCTGCAGCAATTTCAGACCAACAGTTGCTGCATAGTTCCTGTCTGCTGTGTACTTTATTGCGATCGAACGTTTACCTGCCGGCTGGCCTTCCCATTTGTAAGAGTCAGATACTGTCCATACATCCGTGATAGGGCAACTGGATTGTGCTATGCTGGTGATGGCACCGCTTTTCAGTAAAGCGTCCCGTATCTGCGGATAATTTTTTTCCATTTCACCCTTCATATACATGTAAGCAAGGCCGGCGCCATTATAGCCAGGGTCCCTTTGCTGTGTGTGCCTGATCTGGCGGTAAATGACAATAGTGCAAATGATCAGTATGATCGCAAATGAAAACTGGAGGGTAACCAGTAATTTCCTGGGAGTAACAAAGATTTTTATTCTTTTGAAATTGCTTTTCAGCACGCGTACCGGCTGGTAAGAGGAAAGATAGAAAGCGGGATAAATACCAGCCAGCACTCCGGTACATAAAATAAACCCGATTGCTGAAAGCCAGAAGGTAATACTGCCGTAAGGCACTGAAATTTTTTCGTCAATAAGATAGTTGAAACCCATCATTGCAGGTTGGATCAGTCCCAGGGCTATAAGTCCTGCGAGAAAAGAGACCAGGATGGATTCTCCAAGGAATTGTGTGATCAGGGAACTCCGGCCGGCGCCAACTACTTTCCGGATACCCACTTCACGTGCCCTTTTCTGGCTCCGGGCCGTGCTCATGTTCACATAATTGATACAGGCGATCACCAATATAAAAGCAGCAATAATGCTGAAGAGGCGTACCATTTCAATATTCCCACCTGAACTCACGCCATTCTCAAAATTGGAATAAAGATGCCACCTGGGCATGGGATGTACAAATAACTCATTCTCCAAACCGGGCGCACGTTTGCGGATGATATTGCCAAAAAGTTTATTGGCAGTTTGTTCAGTCACTCCAGGCTTCAGTAATGCAAAAGTCTGAACATTGTTGGCATGCCAGAGCGTATCTTCCCAACCCACTTTCTTCATATAGCTCCAGGGCAGCAGGTAATTAAAATGGAAGTTCGTATTGGATGGAAGGTCTTTGACTATACCGGTAACAGTGAAATAATCACTGCTGTCGATGCGGACCGTATGACCCATTACATCGGTATTGCCAAACAGGTCCCTGGCCATCTTTTCAGTAAGAACAATGGAGTAGTCATTATTAAGGGCAGTGTTCGGATCACCTTTCAGGAATGGGAAATCGAACATTTTGAAAAAGTCCGGATCAGTGAAAAAACCCGGCACCTGGAATTGCTGGCTGCCCGCATGCAACACAAATACGCTTACCCAGTTGATACGTGCAGCGGCTTCCACCTGGGGATAATCATTTTTCAGTGTTGCCATCAACGGCTTGGGAGTTGATTCCCAAACCCCCACCTTGCCATCAAATGAAGCCCGGCTCATTATTTGGTAAACCCGGTCTTTTTTTGAATGGAACTGGTCAATGCTCAGTTCATGGAATATCCAAAGCAGGATCACTACTGCACTTGCCATGCCCAGTGCCAACCCTGTAATATTAATAGCTGAAAAACTTTTATTCCGCGCCAGGTTGCGCCAGGCAACAGCAGCATAGTTATGAAGAATGGCCTTATTGAAAGGCCGCAGCCGGGGCGTTTTGCGTGGCTTTGTTTCCTGCGTTTCTTTTTTGATAGCTGGCTTGAAGGATCGGATAGCGGTTTCAGGTTCTTCCGCCTGCGAGATTATCCGGTTGAATGCCGCATCATTTTCAGTTGACTGTATGGGAGGGCTGTTGTTCCAGAATTCTGTCAGCAGTTGCAGCTGCATGTTCATAGACGGGTCATCCCTGATCAGGTCGGCCAACTCCTGCAACTCTTCCTCAGATGCTTCGTGGGCCATTTTCCGTGCATATAGCTGCCATATACGATCCTGCTTGTCCATTTAAACCACTAGCTCAGGTTAACAAGGAATAAATTTAAATAAAATCATGGTTCCGGCAGGCATAGAATGCCCCTTAAGGTGGTGATTCATATAAGACGACAAAATAACTTCTTTGTTACTAATATTTTATTAAAAAAAGATAAACGGTCTGTATAAAGTGTTTTTCCGCCTGTCTGTCTGCAAAAAAAGTTATTAAAGCGTGTTCACGTTGGCTGCCCGCCGGTTTATGCTGCCAATGGTTTTTGCAAAAAAGACTTGTACTATTTTGCCCGCATTCTGATGAAGTTTAGTGTTTTAGCATCCTGGTTTTTTCGTTTTCTCATGCGAAGCAACGGGGGAAGTGTCTACTTCCCCTTTTCATTAGCCAGTGTTGATTTCATGCCTGTGGATCGGCTGTTCACGGCGGAAATGAGCTTGTTGCCTATTTGTTGCTTGTTTGTGCTGCTTCACTGAATTATCTTTTCATGATCTTATGCGCCCCGATTATCCCAATAAGTATTTTAATGATCAACGCAACCGCTACGTTTGCCTGATGCTCGCGCTTGCCTGCAGCAGGTTATCTGCCTGATACTGTCCCGCTGTTTTAGTTGCCGGAACTTATTGATGAATTATCCATTTCTTATCCTGTAAAATCATTTAACCATGCAATCCTTTTTTTTCATTCACCTCAAGAAGAAATATATCCGTATCGACATTAGCGAGATCCGGTACATTTTATCGCTAGACCATCATGTAAAAATCGTGACAGACCACGGCATTTATATTCCTTTTCTGAGTATTAAACAATTGGAAAAGCTCCTGCCTTCTGATCAGTTCTGCCGCGTAAACCGGTCAACCCTGGTGGCAATGAACAGGATCATTTCATTCGACAGGCATACTGTTACTTTAAAAGATGGCGTGTTCACCTTCAGTGATAAGTACCGGAAACTGATGGAAGGAAAGATCAAGCTGTTATGGAATACTGAAACGGTGGATGGTAAAGAAGAGGATGATTCCGATGCGCATGGCTTTATCGACTTCAGCGGAGCTCCGCCTTTAGGCAAAACGGCCTGATATCTTCTAAAAGGGGACAAATTTCCTCCTATCTCTTTATCTCCTGGCGTATTTTTGCACAATGACAGATTTTACAGGGATCAGGCTGATAGCAGCAGACATGGATGGAACTCTTCT
>CBHEUU010000180.1:0-8148 GCA_965990355.1 uncultured Chitinophagaceae bacterium | reverse complement strand
AAGCGGCTAACGGCTAACGGTCATTCGGTCAACGAACAACGGATAACGAAAACGGTGTGATTCTTGATATAACATAATACCCCTATGGGCTACCAATTCCTCCATACAGAATATATCTGGCTTTTCGGAGCCCTTATCCTCTTTGGTGTGCTGTTTTTTTTATTATGGAGATGGAAAAAACAGGTCATCAAAAGAATTGGCGATGCACATTTGATAAAAGCGCTTACCGGCAATTATTCTTCCTCTTTATTTTCATTGAAATCAGGAATGCTGAGCATTGCCTTTGCAGCAGGCGTACTGGCCGTGATGGACCTGCGCAAACCTGCAGGTGAAGAAGGCATCGAACGGAAAGGGATTGATGTGGTGATTGCACTGGATGTAAGCAAAAGCATGCTGGCTACCGATCTTCCTCCCAACAGGTTGGAAAGGGCCCGCCAGCTGATCAATAAATTAATGGATGCCATGCCCGACGACAGGATCGCGCTGGTATTGTTTGCAGGCAAAGCCTATCTTCAGATGCCATTGACCACTGATCATGAAGCAGCACGCATGTTTGTTGCTTCCGCGAGTCCCGATGCAGTTCCCCAGCAAGGTACAGTGATCAGCGATGCATTGCAGATGAGCTCAAATGCATTTAACGCAACGGAAAGAAGATTCAAAGCGGTGGTATTGATCTCCGATGGTGAAGACCATGATCCCGCTGCGATCACTACTGCTAAAGAATTATCCTCCCAGGGAATGATGATCAACACAGTTGGCATCGGCTCTCCCGAAGGTTCTTATATCCCTGATCCCGCAACCGGCGAAAACAAACGGGATGCTTCCGGCGCACAGGTCATTTCCAAACTGAATGAAGATGAATTAAAACAACTGGCGGAAACTACGAATGGTGTATATGTGCGCCTCCAGGACAGTGACGATGCAGTTAAACAGTTGAAAGCACAGTTATCACAAATAGAGACCAGGGCTTATGGTGATGTATCGCTTATGAACTTCAATGCCTATTATGTTTGGTTTGCATTGGCCATGTTCGTCCTGGTGCTGACTGAATATTTTATTCCTGAAACAAAAAAACAAAAAGCATGAAGCAGATTACGGTCATAGCGGTTTTGTTTTTCCTTGCAAAAGGACTTTCAGCCCAGGAATCTGACAGGCTTATTCAAAAAGGGAACGAGTTATATAAACAACAGCAATACCAGCAGGCTGAACAGATCTATGCCGATGTTTTAGCCACTGATCCGAATAATACTACTGCAAAACTCAACCAGGCGAATGCTTTGTATAAACAAAACAAAGCAGAAGAAGCGATCAAGGTGTTGAATGATCTTGCATTTAAAACCAATGATCAGTCTGTAAAAGCAAAAGCATACTATAATAAAGGTGCTATACTTTCCGGTCAGAAAAAACTGGAAGAAAGCATAGATGCATATAAAGATGCTTTACGCCAGGACCCTGCCGATAAAGATGCACGGGAAAACCTGCAGAAAGCTTTGCTTGAACTGAAAAAAAAGAACCCTCCCAAAAAAGAAGACAATAAAAAGCAGCCCCAAAAGCAACAACAGAAGCCCCAACCCAAAATGAGCCAGAAAGAAGCGGAACAACGCCTCAAACTGCTGGAACAAAAAGAAAAGCAGGTGCAGCAACGGCTTCAGAAAGAGAAATCCAAACAGGGAGGCGGACAGGGGAAGGACTGGTAGTCTTTCAGTATTTTTGCACCATGCAGCTTTACACCGCATCTCTCACCGATTACAAACGCCTCATTACCAAGGAGGTAAAAATAGGAGACCTATCACTGGGAAATTTACATCCTATTCGTGTGCAGACCATGACTACTACAGACACCATGGACACTATTGCTACGGTAGAGCAATCTATCCGCTGCATAGAAGCGGGGGCAGAACTGGTGAGGATTACAGCGCCTTCCAAAAAGGAAGCTGAAAACCTGCTGGCCATCAAAAATGAATTACGCAAAAGGGGATATACAACACCATTGGTAGCGGATATTCATTTCACACCCAATGCCGCTGAAATAGCCGCGAGGATCGTGGAGAAAGTAAGAGTGAACCCCGGCAATTATGTTGACAAGAAAAAATTTGAACTGATCGAATACACTGATGCCGATTATGCAGAAGAGATCGAACGCATCCGCGAACGGTTTACACCATTGGTGAAGATCTGTAAAGAATATGGTACAGCTATGCGTATCGGCACCAACCATGGTTCCCTTAGCGACAGGATCATGAGCCGCTATGGTGACACACCGGTAGGCATGGTGGAAAGCGCTATGGAGTTCCTGCGTATTGCCCGCCATGAAGCCTATCATAACATCATACTGAGCATGAAAGCCAGCAACCCGCAGGTGATGGTGCAGGCTTATCGCCTGCTGGTGAAAACGATGTTTGATGAATTCGGTGAATGTTATCCGCTGCATCTTGGCGTAACTGAAGCCGGAGATGGTGAAGATGGAAGGATAAAAAGCGCGATCGGTATCGGAACATTAATGGAAGACGGATTGGGCGACACCATCCGTGTGTCACTTACAGAAGATCCTGAACTGGAAATCCCGGTGTGTAAAGACCTGGTGAAAAGATATGCAAAAGCCGGAAAGCAAAATGTTGCATCAAAAGATGAACCGGTTAAACTTTCTTATGATCCGTTTAATTACAAACGGAGAGAAACATTCACTGTTGGCAATATCGGCGGCAAACAGGTGCCTGTTGTAATCGCTGATCTGAGCAAGATTGAAAAGATCAATTCTCAACACCTGCAAAGCGTTGGCTACACGTATGATGCCGTTACTGATAAATGGCATATCGGCGATGCAGCTGCAGATTATATATTTACCGGCAATCAACTGCTGGATTTTCATTTGCCTGGCACTTTGAAGGTGATCGTTTATCCCGAAGCATGGAAGGATGCCGGTGATCAGCTTACTTATTGTCCTATTTTCCAGGATAGCGGTTATGCAGAAAGCCAGGAGAAAAGTGATGCGTTGAATTTTGTAATGATCGATTGTCCTGCATTGCCTGCTTCGGAAACAGCAGTGGCTTATCCTTATCTCGATAAGCTGGCCAATGATCCTTCTGTAGTGATCTGCCTCAGCAGCACCGAAAGCAATGCCATGCAATGTATGCGCAGGATGCTGGTGGAACTGCAACACAGGCAAGTCAAAAACCCCGTTGTGCTTATCACCGACAGCGCAATGCAAACACCGGATGAACATCTTATTCATTTTGCAACGGAAACAGGCGCATTATTGCTCGATGGTTTTGGTGATGGAATTTGTCTTGGCTTCAGCAGCCAGGCACAAATGGAAAATATCCAGGCAAAAGGAAGGACTTACCTGGAAGTGAAAGATATTTACCAGTTTACCAACAACACAGCTTTCTCAATTTTACAGGCTACGCGCACACGCATTTCCAAAACAGAATATATCAGTTGCCCAAGTTGCGGCCGCACCTTGTTTGACCTGCAGGAAACAACTGCCAGGATCCGTTCCCGTACCAATCACCTGAAAGGCGTGAAAATCGCGATCATGGGATGTATAGTGAATGGTCCGGGTGAAATGGCTGATGCAGATTTTGGTTATGTAGGTTCCGGTCCCGGTAAGATCACTTTATATAAAGGAAAAGAAATTGTAAAGCGGAACGTGAACAGCGAAACAGCAGTGGACGAACTGATAGATCTGCTAAAGGAAAATGAAGCCTGGGTGGAACCGGCATAAGGAATCAACGACAGGCTGAACAATTATACCAACACTACTACTGCTGCATGAAAAAGAATCCCTGGATCATTCTTTTTGCTATTGTTTTAGCAGTTCATCTTTTGGGCCTGCTGCTGAAGCCGGAAATGGTAGAGACCATTACCAAGCCGTTGATCGTTATAACTCTAGCCGGGTATTTTTTTTCAGCTACCAAAAATGTTTCTTCAAGATTGAAAGTTTTGATAGGATCAGCGTTGCTGTTCTCCTGGGGCGGGGATATTTTATTAATGTTCCAGGATAAAAACAGTCTTTTCTTTTTATTGGGATTATCTTCTTTCCTGCTGGCACATATCTTTTACATCGTTTTCCTGCACAAAGTGAGGTTGGCCGAAAAAATAAAAAGCAGGCTATGGACCCTGCTGGTGATAGCTGTATATTATTCTGTTCTGATCGCTTTCCTTACACCCTGGCTGGACGATATGCGTTTGCCGGTGAGAGTGTATGGACTGGTGATAAGTTTAATGTTGATGCTGGCCCTGCACCTGCTATTCCTGCCCAACAGGAGGGCGGGCTTGTATATTGCAGGCGGCGCCATCCTTTTTGTGATATCAGACTCTCTCCTGGCGATCAATAAATTTTACCATTCCTTTGAAGCGGCTGGATTTCTTGTTATGCTCACCTATGGCCTGGCGCAGTTTTTTCTGGTAACAGGAACTGCAGCTTATCTTAATGGCGCTTCAAAAAAATAATATTTTTTCTTTTTACTGTTGACATAGGGCTGTCACTGGCCGGTGGTTATTTTGTAAGTATAACAAAACACGCTATGGGCAGGATCATTTTATCCTTACTGGTATCCGGGTTACTGGGTACCATAGGCAGCACTTATTTTTCCAACAACAATACAAAACGTATGAAAGTAAACGCAGGAATTATTACATCCAAACTGGATGAAACAAAGAAATTTTACCAGGACGTACTGGGATTCGGTGTCCGGTTTGAATCAGGCTGGTACATCTTAATGCATACACCTGATGGCAGTGATGAGATCTCTTTTCTTGAACCCGGCCATTCAAGCCAGGCTCCCATATTTCAACCTGCTTTTAATGGGAAAGGCATATTCCTTACAATAGAAGTGGACGATGTGGATGCCGAGTACAAAAGGATTAAAGCACTGAAAGTGCCAATAGTGGTGGAACTGAAAAATGAGGGATGGGGCGACAGGCATTTTGCGATCGTAGATCCGAATGGGGTTGGAATAGATATTGTGACACATACAGCGCCGGGTTCCTGAAGAGGTTAATGTCGGGGAATAACACCCTTTTAACTTTCGCAAATACACATTACATTAGCTTAAATTGCGAAAGTCAGAGGCATAATTTTCTCAAATACAAGTGTTGGCAGCCACATTAATCACAATAAATATCGACAAATCTTTAAAGAATGAAATTTGTATTGACAACATCACTCTTTTTGTCTTCACTAATTTGTGCCGGTCAGGGCAACTTAGCTTTTGACTCTTTGCGTAGAGCCTATGATGCTGACATGAAAGTTGCCAGCAATGGTTTTTCGGGAAACTACTATCCGAATATAGTAGCCATTTATTCTTTGAATGAAAACCAATTTCTTAAAGCAATAGATTCTTTAAAACAGCCATTTTTAAATGTTGCCAACAAATACACTAAACAATTTCAATTAGTTGACAAATCTTTCATCCTTAATGAGCTAAGGGATATCTCCTATTTTTTTGATAGGATGATAGTTGATTATCCTTATCTCTACGAAAACTATTCTGGCAATCAAACAACATTATCAAAGTCAGTACAAAAAAAATTAGACCGGCATGTAAAGGATTTTAACAATCCTCAACTTTTATCCAGTAAAGACTTTAAAAACTACGTTGGTGCTGTTTTAAGACATCAAACTAATGTTGAACTGAGAAAAGAACGGTACAAAAAATCAGACAACAAAAGACTTGACGCATACCTAAGCATCATTCCAGCATATTTTACAAACAAAGAGTGTAAAGAATTTTGGCAACATCATTACCTGTTTACACATCTCAATAATTTTGGGAGTAAAAACATAAGCGATGCAGTAAAGTCATTTTTATCTACCTGTAAAAACACTGCTTATACCAAAGCCATTGACAGCATTTATACAGAAAGTGCAAACACCTATAAAGGTCATTTGATTAAAACTTATAAAACGGTAGATGGCTTTGATCTTGATCTTCATATTTTTCTTCCAGATACCTCCAACCAGAAAACTAAAAAACCTGTTATCGTTTATTTTCACGGCGGTAGTTGGACAGAAGGTACACCTGAGTGGGATTTTTACAATTGCGCAAACTATGCAAAAAAGGGTTGGGTAGCTGTTGCCGTTGAGTACAGAATTGCTGACAGACACGAAACAACACCCTTTGAAGCTGTTAAGGATGCAAGAAGTGCCATTCGCTGGTTAAGAATGAATGCAGAACTCTATAATATAGACACAGCAAAAATTGTGGCATCTGGCAATTCTGCCGGTGGACATTTGGTTTTAACCACTGCTATGGCTAATGAAATAAATGAAAATACAGACAATCTGAATTTTAGTGCATCCCCAAATGTTTTGTTGGTAAATTCTGGAGTTTTTGATTTAAGCTCAGACGCCAGTACGGCCTGGATAAGCAAAGGATTGACAGACAAAAGTCACGTACAAAAAATATCACCGCAGCATTTGTTAAAAAAAGGACTTCCGCCAATGTTAATTGTTCACGGAACTAATGACCAAAGCGTGGATCATTCAACTGCTGAATTTTTCGCAGAAGAGATGAAAAAAATGGGCAATGATATTGAATTCCACACATTGGAAGGGGCTCATCATTATATATGGTATGACAGACGTTTTTCAGGAAAGGTAGCTGAGATGAGAAAAGAATTTTTGAAAAAATATGGGTACGAGTGACGAAATACGGCTGCTGACATCTGTAAGGTTATCGGGGAAAAGGCGTGCAGGTTTAACCGAACCGCATTAACTTGCACGAATGAAAGATCAAACTATGCGGACAGATTTCCTCGTGATCGGCTCAGGGATTGCAGGCCTCACTTATGCACTGAAACTGGCAAAGCGTTATCCCGACAAGAAAGTGACCGTAATGACCAAAGCCGCTGCTGATGAAACCAACACCAAATATGCGCAGGGCGGAGTGGCCGTGGTGAATGACCTGGAAAATGACAGTTTTGAAAAACATATAGAAGATACACTTATCGCCGGTGATGGCCTGTGCAATAAAAATGTGGTGGAGATTGTAGTAAAGGAAGGACCAGACAGGGTGCGCGAACTGATAGAGTGGGGTGCGCAATTCGATAAAGAAAAAGACGGTGATTATAAATTGGGAAAAGAAGGTGGGCATTCCGAATTCCGCATTATTCATCATAAGGATATAACCGGCTGGGAAATGGAAAGGGCTTTACTGGAAGCAGTCTCCCGTCAAAAGAATATCGAGATCATCAAGCATTGTTTTGTGGTAGACATCATTACCCAGCACCACCAGGGTTATCTCGTTACGAAATCTTCTCCCGGTATTGAATGTTATGGCGTGTATGCGTTGAACCTTGTTACCAACAGGATCGAAAAGATACTGGCCAAGATCACACTGCTGGCTACCGGCGGCAATGGACAGGTGTACCGCACCACCACCAATCCTTCTATTGCCACCGGCGATGGAGTGGCCATGGTGTATCGTGCCAAAGGAAGGATTGAGAATATGGAATTCATCCAGTTTCATCCTACCGCCCTGTATGAAGCCGGTTTGCGTGGCCAGGCTTTCCTGATCACGGAAGCTGTAAGAGGGGATGGAGGTATTTTGCGCAATAAGAACGGTGAAGCATTCATGGAGCAATATGATGAAAGAAAAGACCTGGCTCCCCGGGATATTGTAGCAAGGGCGATAGATAGTGAAATGAAAAAAACAGGTACAGAGCATGTGTGGCTCGATTGCCGGCATTTCAGCAAAGAAAAATTCACTGAGCACTTCCCTAATATTTACCAGAAATGTTTATCCATCGGTATTGATATCACTCAGCATATGATACCGGTGGCGCCTGCAGCGCATTATAGTTGCGGCGGAATTAAAACAGATGAATGGGGCCGCACTTCCATTCACAACCTGTATGCCTGCGGTGAATGTTCCAGCACCGGATTGCATGGGGCCAACCGGCTGGCAAGTAATTCACTGCTGGAAGCAATGGTATTTGCACACCGTTGTTTTATTGATGTAACGGAAAGAATTAAAGGACTGTCCTTTAATGAAAACATTCCCGACTGGAATGCGCAGGGCACCAGCGAACCAAAAGAAATGATCCTGATCACACAAAGCCTGAAAGAGCTGCAGCAGGTGATGAGTGATTATGTGGGCATTGTGCGTAATAACATTCGTTTGCATAGGGCATCGAGCCGGCTGG
>CBHEUU010000179.1:0-8149 GCA_965990355.1 uncultured Chitinophagaceae bacterium | reverse complement strand
CATGCCGGTGCAATTGCAGACTATACACAGGCTATCCGCTGTGACTCCGTATATGCAATGGCTTATTTCAACAGGGGCGTTGCCAACTATCGTTTGAAAAATGATTCAGCGGCATTGCAGGACTTTACAAAAGCCATTACGCTCGATCCCTGTTTTGAAGATGCATGGTTTAACAGGGGCCAGACAAAGATCAGGTTGGGTGATCATACCGGAGGAACTGAAGACCTTGCAAAAGCTATTGCATTGAACCCGGCTTATGTCAAGTAGCTGTGTGATCTTCGCTAAAGCTTTATCACTTTTCTTACCATCACCTTGTCAGCAAATACTGCTCTTACAATGTATACCCCTGCTGTATACCTTGACAGATCAAACCAGTAAATATTTGATGCCTGCCCGGTACCCACTGCCTGCTCGATGAGTTTCATGCCTGATGCTGTAAATACCTGGATACTCCGCAGGTTAGTGGGTTGTGGATAGAACTGGACAGACACAGCGCCCTGCGTCGGGTTCGGTGCTACCAGGAAACCCTGCGATTTCAGGTTGGGGTTTACCGTCACGGTGCGAAGATTAATGTCGTCCAGGTAAATATTGTTTTCGTATCCGGTTGTATTCCTGAAAGCCAGTAAAAGATTGGCAGAGCCAATATAGGCCGACAGATCAATGGAATCCTTTCTCCATTCAGATGAAATGGGTACAAATGCCGAAGTGGTAGCTGCTGCACGTGTAACTAATGAACTGCCCCATTTTTTGTACAGGCTGGTAAAAGACTGTCCGCAGTCCGTACTTGCAAGTACCTCAAGTGTATCCCATACATTGCCACTGGTACTTGTTGCAGTGTAAGCGGCGGCAGCAATCTGAAATGAAAAGAAAGCCGTATCAAGCGAAGAAGCCAGTGCAATGGGTGGCAAACGGAGATCATCTTTTTGCCCAATTATTGTATAATCATAGTTATTGATCATTACGCTGCCAAGCCCTGTCTTTGCTGCGTCGGTTGTTTTTGCCCAGGTAATTCCACCGTCAGCATTTGTTATACTCCATTCAGCGGGAGGGAAAGTGGCGGTTTCAAAACTTTCCGATATCGCCGTCACCGGCAGATTATATTGAAAGTTTAGTTGCAAAGTGTCGTTCCTCGTTTCCTGATCCAATTGTTCATTCGGATAAGAGGTATATATCGTCAGCAAATGATCTCCCGCCAATGTTGTTAATGTGTTTAAAATGATACTGGTTGTTTTTTCTGAAGCAAGTGATCCTGTCCAATTGTATACTGTTGCATTTCCCTCATCAAGCACTATGGATATCCGGAGTGATGTAATTGTGATCAGACCGCGATTGCGTATGGTTACAGCAGGAGTAAAAGATGGCGTGCAGATCAATGAACCAGGTTGATCTACTGATTTGAGTTGCACATTGTAATCTTTCAATACTACTGCTTCACAACCATCCGAATTGAGTAAGGAAGGACGGTAGATTGCCAATGCATTTTCCATTCTGTTCACTTGTTCAGTAGTAAACATTACCAGGCAGACGTCATTGGAATAGTCCATGTAATTCTGGTACATGATACCGTTACCACTGGCAGTGCAGTTATCCGTACGAAGACCACTATAGCATCCGCTGGTAGACCCGGCCTGGTTAGGTGTATCATTTACATAGTCGGTGCCGGTGCAGGCCGTTCCATCATCGCCCCAGATATGATAGAGGTTGAAGTAGTGACCTGTTTCATGTGTCAATGTTTTACCTCCATTATAGTTGGAGTAGGAGCCACCGGGAAGCGTCCTGTAGTCAATCACTACGCCCTGTTCATCCGGATAGCCATCATCCGGGAATGTTGCATAGCCAAGATATCCGCCGGAAAGATTGCATATCCATACATTGAGATATTTATCGGAATCCCATCCTGCTACACCACCGGTGGAGGCATGCTTAACCCCATCATCCACTGTAAACGAAGTGCTGGTTGTAACTACCCGGTCGATGCCTGTAGAAACTTCTCCATCAGGTGTTCTTTGTGCAAGGCAGAATTGAATGGATGATTTACCAAAATATGATTTGAAATAGGAAGGAATCCGTACTGAGTCGCCATTAGTGCCAAAGAAGTCTTTATTCAATGTGTCGAGCTGAGCCTGGATCTGGGCATCCGTCACTAATGATGGATTGGTCATTACAATGTGAAAAACAACCGGGACCAAAACAGGTGTTTTGGACGACTGATCTTTTTCCGCAGGCCCTGTCTTATCATTCATCATTTTATTGAACTCATCCAACCGCTGATCAAATCCTGCCCGTAATTCCGGTCTGCGTTGCAACCTTGCCTGTAACCGTATCATGGTGCCGCACTGATCCTGTACCACTCTTTCGCCGTTCTGGGAGAATGCGGCTTTATCAGCCACCACTAGCATGACGAACGCGGAGAAGATAAAAGGGCGGTACATAAAAAGAAGTTTCGGTTAAGTAATAATGTAAAATACTTGTGATCGAATCTCCCGCAAACGATGTACAGATGAGCGTGGTTTTTGTATCGACTATTCCTCACAAAACCGAAGACACTATAAAATTCGCCAACTGATACCCAACGACAGGCTGCGGCTTTTCCAGGGATGCTTATCCGACATTGCGCTAAGATTAGTAAGGCCGTATGTATACCTCCCCTGCATACATAAAGCGGATGTCCATTGCCACTGCACGCCACCTGCTACACTCAAGCTATGTTCCTTGAAAGCCATTTTTCCATCACTCATGAGATTTTCATCACTATCTATCATATACATGTATTCAGGTCCTGCCAACAGGGACCAGTTGCGTCCAATGGAGTGACTTATCAGTAAGGGAACTGTAATTGCATTTAACAGAACAGGTGATTGGATATTAGACAATGCTGTTTGTGGAAATACTTCTTTGAAGTCAGCGGAGGTTTCCAGGTTTTTCTGTGTGAACAGCAATTCCGGCCTGATCTTCCACTGGCTGTTTATCTTCCATTGAAAATATACGCCGGTATTGTAGCCTGGTTTAAAGGAGGAACTTATGCCATCACCTTTTACGGAAAAGAAGTCCATCGAACCAGTGGCTCCAAACTGAAGACGTTGGGCACTCGTGGTTCCGATCAGTGACAGGCAGCAGAGCAGGAAGGTCAGTTGTTTTTTTGTATTCATTCGTAGTATTTCAGAACGTAATACTACTTGCAATAGGTGTTACAAAAATCCTATTATGGATGGTTATGAAACAGAACTCTGCGAATTGGATGGAAATATCGATGAGGGTATGGTTAATCAGGGGATAATTGTTAATAATTCCTTCATCAAGGCTCACGGATCATTGATACCCCTTCGGTTACTTTTGAAGCGTTTTGACCATTGTATCAGCGATACGGAACGGCGATCACTCCATATTCAAGATGGTATTTGATCAATACCATCAGAAGCTGTATTCTTTTATCCTGTATAAAACTCAGTCGGCCTACCTGGCGGAAGAAGTGATGCAACTGGCATTCATCAAACTATGGGAATCCAGGCATACGCTGAACGAAGAGTTTACTGTTTCCACTCAATTATTCAGAATTGCTACCACTGTCCTGATCGATCTGTTACGAAAACAACAAGCGGGCAAGATCCCGGAACAAACGCTGCCCATACCCAATATCGAAATGGTTGCTGAGCAAAATGCCACTACCCGTATCGATGAAAAGGAATTGCAACAGAAAATTATGGATGCAGTCAATGAACTGCCGCCCGTGCGGCGGCAAGTGTTTGAAATGAGCCGGGAAAAAGGGATGTCTTATCAGGAAATTGCCGATACCCTGGCCATTTCTGTCAAAACGGTGGAAGCGCATATTTATAAAGCCTTAAAACAGATAAAAAAATATTTAACCATACTATGGCTGGTACTCCTGAAACTTTTTTTATAACCGGGTAAGGGACAAGGGGCCAGACAACGTATAATACAGACACAGCAATTGGTGACAGAGCAAGCGATATTACTTTATATTAAGGGACAATGTTCCGCAGAGGATGCGGCGGCGGTAAAAGCCTACCTGGATGATCATCCCGACGTACTCGAGAAATATTTGGGTGAAGCGGAATGGGATGCATTTGATGCGGGTCAAACCCTGGATGCAAAACTATCCCGCAGATACTGGCAACGGATTTACCAGGCCACGGCTCCTGCTTCCCAAGTGTTTTTGCTGCCCTGGAGACGTATTGCCATTGCAGCGGCTGTGTTGCTACTGGTGGGATTGTCGTGGATATTCCTGTTTGACAATCGTTCAAGTTCCAATGCAGAACAGGAGATTACTGCCCATATCAAGACTGTTTCCAACGATACGGAGAAGGCAATGCTGCTGCGCTTAAGCGACAATTCACAGGTGGAGCTGATGCCCAACAGTGAACTATCCTATCCCGTCAATTTTACGGCCACCAAACGGGAAGTTTTATTAAAGGGTTCAGCGTTCTTCAGCGTGGCGAAAGAAGCAGACCGCATCTTCAGTGTGCAAACGGATTCCCTGCTGACTGAAGTGCTCGGTACCCGTTTTACAATCCATGCCTTTGCAGATGAAAGCCAGATAAGAGTGTTGCTGCATGAAGGCCGGGTGAGGATGCGGTCCATCGGAATGCCTTTTGCGGGAAACAAAGCGGAGTACATCCTGCAACCCGGCGATACCTTCGTATTCGATAAACGCAGCAGGCAGGTCAAGGTCAGCGGGATCAGTAATTCCGTTAGCAACACGGATCCGGTCAAAGCCGTGTCCCGCGAGAAAAGCAATAAAGGAAGAGAGGGTGATAACTGGTACATGTTCAATAACCAATCACTCGCAGATGTGCTTCAGCAACTGCAGGTCATTTATGACACTCCCATTCATTACAGGAAAGAAGATATCAAAGGCATGACTTTCATTGGAAAGATCGATAAAGCCGATTCCCTGGAGAGCATTCTTACTACGATCGTCATGCTCAATCAATTGGAATTAGTAAAAGAGGAGAAAGGGTATACAATCAAAAAGTAGCCCTGTCGCATAAGATAGAGAGGACATATCTGTCGTCTATTAAGTTAATGTTAACGGTAAGGGGTTGGTCACGTGTTTACGTATCAGTGATATCGAATGACCTATTACTATCATTTTCAAAACAGCTTATGATGATCTATCGAACCAAACAAATGCTACTGCTTTATGGGTTGATGCTTGTGTGCTATCTGTGTTTACACATTCCGCTTTATGCCCAGAGCGGTAATGAAATCAAGGGACAAGTAAAAGGAGAGGGTGACAAACCCATTGCCGATGTGTCCGTCATTGCAAAGAATCACAGCACCAACTTCACCGCGGGTGCACAGACCGATTCACTCGGTGTTTTTCATTTTTACAATCTGCCGCTTGGCGGGCCTTATTCGTTTACAATTTCTTCGGTGGGCTATGAATCACAATATCTGTCTGGCTATACCATAAAAGATAAAGCCAATATCTCGCTTGTGGTGAAACTGCTATCAAAAACCCGGACATTGGACCAGGTGGTAGTGGTTGGTTATGGTACGCAGCAGAAACGTTTTGTGACGGGCTCTGTGGCCAAAGTGAGTGGTGAACAATTGTCCAACTTCAGTTCTGGCAACTTCGCGCAACAGTTGAGCGGAAAAGCGGCCGGTATCCAGGTCAACGAATCATCCGGTCAGCCAGGTTCCAATCCACAGATTATTATACGCGGCATTGGCACCTTAACAGCAGGCCGCAATCCTTTAGTGGTGGTAGATGGTTTTCCCCTCACAGAAGGAACTTCGTTCAGTTATATCAACCCGAACGATATTGAAAGTCTCGAAGTATTGAAAGACCCTGCATCTGCAGCGGTGTATGGCTCCAGGGCAGCCAATGGTGTGATCCTGATCACAACAAAAAAAGGGAAATCTGAAAAAATGACGATTAATGTGGATGCCTATACCGGTGTGCAACAGAAAGCCGATAAGGTGGAATATGTTGACGCGTATGATGCGGCCACTTATCTCACTGAAGCAAGGGATTGGGGATATGTATCCAAAAATCCCGCAACAAGAAGTGGAACAGATGACCGGGCCACCAGGATAGCTAAAGGAGCATCACTGCGTGAATTACCACTGAATTATCTGGCTCCATATCTGAATAAGCAGGCAGGGTTGGTAAATACCGATTGGATCAGTGAGATCTTCAGGAAAGCATCGATCACCAATATCAATGCGGCTGTTTCCGGAGGGAATGGGAAGACCTTCTTTTATACGTCGTTCAATTATTTTAACCAGGAAGGTCTGTTGATCAATAACGGACTGAAGCGATACAGTTCTACCATCAAGATCAATTCGAGGATCAATGATAAGACGGAGTTCGGCATCAGCCTGAACCCTTCTTATACCTCGCAACGCTTTTTTAATACCAATGGCGGTTTTGATGAACCCATCGGCGCGGTAACGGCAATGTATCCTTTCTTCAAACCATATAATGATGATGGAACGCTTGCCATCAGCCAGCAGATCAAAGCCAATACACCGGAAGATGGCGCGCTGGTGGAGAATCCGGTTGCTACGATCAAGATGATCAAAAACAACCGCACTTTTTTCCGGTTGTTTGGTAATGCCTATGCTTCGTATACAATTCTTAAAGGCTTAAAATACAAATTCTCGCTCGGTGGTGATTTCGGGCAAAGCATGTTTGACTTTTACAATCCTTCCAACCTGGGTGCTTACCGTACACCCGCACCCAAACCGGCAAGTGCTTCAGAGACCAATGCTTCGCTCACCAATTATTTACTGGAGCATACATTGACGTATGCGAGGACTATTGGTAAACATGATTTCAGTATTTTGGGTGGATATAGTTTTCAGAAAGAGAACAGTTATTCAACGGCCGTATCCGGTGCCAATATTGCGGATGATAACGTGGACAATATCGGCGGCGCCAGCACTTTCACTGCATCGCCGTCCAGGGAGCGCTGGGTACAGCTATCTTATCTCGCGCGCCTGCAATACATCTTTGATGAAAAGTATATCACCTCCTTAACTTTCAGAACAGATGGTTCCTCCCGGTTTGGTGCGAATAACCGCTGGGGTAAATTCCCTTCTGCCACTATCGGCTGGATCTTCAGCAAAGAACATTTCTTTCCTGAACAAAACATTGTCACGTTCGGAAAGTTAAGAGCAACCTGGGGACGCTCCGGTAACAACCAGATAGGATCTTATGGTGCGCTTGCATTGGTTACCGGTGGAAATGCGGCGCAGAACTATGTTTGGGGAAATGCCTCCGCGTCAGGGTTCAGTGCATCTGCTACGCCGAATCCCAATCTCTCCTGGGAAACCAATACCTCTTATAATGTGGGGATCGACCTGCAGCTTTTCAGGCAACTGGACGTAACAGCTGAATACTATCATGCCACGACCTCGAATTTACTGCTGGACGTGCCTGTTCCCCAGCAATCAGGCTTTTCAACTTCCTTGCAGAATATCGGAAAGATCAGGAATACGGGTGTGGAAGTAACTGTATCATCGAGCAATATTCACCTTGGCCCCGTACTATGGAGCGCCAATGCAAATATTTCCACGAATAAAAATACCGTACTGACACTTGCTCCAGGACAATCACAGATCATCAGCGGTAGCGGAAGCAATATCATTACACGTGTTGGCGGACCAGTAGCAGCATTTTATGGCTACCAGGTGACTGGTGTGTTCAAAACGCAGGAGGAGCTTAATAATCTGCCGAAACTTCCCGGTACATTGCTTGGTGATCTGATAGTGAAAGATGTGAATGGAGATAAAATCATCGATACAAAAGATTGGGTGCCGATGGGAACCTATGCACCGAAATTCACCTATGGTTTTTCCAATACATTTACCTATCGCAATTTTCAACTCTCGTTTTCACTTATGGGTGTGGAAGGAAGAAAAGTGCTGGAATGGAATTTCGCAACAAGAGAAGAGTCGGGCGAAGGATTCTCCATGCCCACCAAATACTACTTTGAAAACAGATATCATCCGGTGAATAACCCTAATGGATTTTTAGGCCAGCCAAACTATGGCAACTTCTCTGCTGCACGCCGTGCGGTAAGAACATCCGACCTGTATATTTTCGATGCAGATTTTCTGCGGTTGAGAGATCTGCAACTCGCATATGTGTTGCCGCAAAAATATATCCGGAGAACCGGGC
>CBHEUU010000178.1:0-8262 GCA_965990355.1 uncultured Chitinophagaceae bacterium | reverse complement strand
CCAGTTGATGAACAGCAAATTGCTGCTAAAGGGCAGGTAGTGATCAACGAAGAAATGTCCCGTAAATTAGGTTTATCGGCCGATCCTCTGGGGCAGCAGGTAATTGTTGGCCGGGATTCTCTGCGTGTTGCGGGTGTGTTGAAGGATTTTAACTTCAGTTCCCTGCATCATAAAATAGAACCGCTTTGCTTATTTGTATTAAATGATACCGACTCTACCTGGTATGCTGATAACGGAGATTGTCTTTTTGTAAAAATAAATCCGCATGCAAATATTCCTGCCTTGCTCGGGTCTATCCGGAATGTCTATGAGCGCCTGGACAGGCAAACACCTTTTGAATATAGCTTTATAGATGAAGCATTTGATGCACAATACAGGTCGGAGAACAGGTTATTAAAAGTATTCGGCGTATTTACTGCGATCACCATTTTTATTGCGTGTCTCGGTTTGTTTGGCCTGGCTGCATTTTCCGCTGCACAGCGTACCAAAGAAATTGGCATCAGAAAGGTTTTAGGTGCAGATGTAATGAATATCATTACTATTATCTCAGGTAATTTTATAAAACCTGTTTTTATCTCAATTATAATTGCAATGCCACTTGCCTGGCTTTTTATGAATAAATGGCTCCAGGATTTTGCATATCGTACAACTATCAGCGTATGGATATTTGTGTTGGCAGCGTTAATAGCGTTGTTAATAGCGGTTGCTACGGTTAGTTTTCATGCTATAAAAGCCGCTATTGCCAATCCGGTGAAGAGTTTGCGGACTGAATGATCTTCGCTCCGGTTAAAACACACTTATTTCAAACTTATAACGCCCTGCAACAGCCTTGTAAATAAGTAATGGATTAATCTCTTTGCCATTCAGCAAAACTTTGTGTGTTCCGGCTGGAAACTTTACCGCAGCCGAAGAATTTGCAGGAACTTCTATTTCATACACGATATTATTGCCGGAACGTTTCCAACCTGAAATGATTTTTCCAAATGGCCCATCATGACTTGCACTGAAAGAATCAAGACCTGATACGAAATTGGGCTCAAGCCGGATATCTTTAAAACCCGGGGAGCTTTCATCCGTTTTAATACCTCCCAATCCTTTAAAGAACCAGGCGCCTATTTCCCCAAACATCATGTGATTCTGGGAAATGTCCCTCGCCGCATTGATATCCCAGTTTTCATAAAGGGTGGTTGCTCCATTTACAATCCACCAACCCCAGGATGGATAGGTGTTTTGGGTTGCTAATCGATAAGCAATTTCAGCCTGCCCGTTATCGCTTAACGCATTTAATATTGCTTTGGCTCCCAACACGCCCACATCAAGGTGCATGCTATCTGCTATCACCCGGCTGGCAAGATTTTGAGCAACTTTCATTTTGCCGGTTGATGGAACTATGTTCCATTGCAATGCCATGCTTAGTTCAGTCTGAGTCCCACTGGCATAAATGCCTTTTTCGCTGTCAAAGTATTTATCGTTGATAGCTTTTTTTATTTTTTGGGCAAGTGCAGTAAAGCGCAAATAATCATCTTGTTTTCCCAGCAGCTTCGCTGTTTTTGCCAGTATTTCTGCATCTACAAAAAAATAAACCGAGGAAGTATATTCAAGCGAGGACTGTGATTTTACAGGAACCCAATCTCCTCTGCCAAACGTGGTAAGTCCTGCGTGGCTTATTCCGTCAACATAATTTACATAAGACCTGATATTTTCGTAGTTGTCTGCAAGCGGTTTGCTGTCGCCATAAAAAAGATAAAGATTCCAGGGGATGATTGCGATGGTGCTTGTCCAATCCGTTCCGTTTGCGGTTCCATAGCCCCATCCTCCTGTTGGTATGATATCCGGTAAAACCCCATTAGGCTGTTGTTCGTCCCGGTGATCCGCCATCCATTTTTCATATACGGTAATTCCATCAAAATTGAATAGCCCGCTTTCAATTGCGAAATGACCGTCGCCTGTCCATCCGTTCTTTTCCCGCTGAGGACAATCGGTAGGGTAGCCAAACAAGTTGGATAAATAGGAATGATTGGTTGCCTGCCATAACTTTTCGATCAAAGGATTGGAGGAGCTGATTTGGCCTGCAGGACTAACATCGCTATGCATAAAGTATCCGGTCAAGTCATCCTGCTGCACGCGGATAGGTTTGTTGCTTTTTATCTCCACATATTGAAACCCTTTGTAGTTGAACTTCGGCATAAACTCAATCTCATTCCTGCCATTGAGAATTACAATATCCGTTTGAAACGGGTCTTTATCATCTTTTGGTTTGTGATATACATCAATATTGGACAGATCAACATGTCCGGCGATTCCTTTACCTTCTTTATCTTCTTTGTAAAGCCTCTCACCATGCACGATCCTGACAACCGTTCCGCTATCACCACGCAATTTTATTTTTACTACACCGGCAATATTCCGGCCCAGGTCAAAAACATAACTTGTATCGCTGAACCGGACCAATGATCTGGGAATAATTTCTTCCACATTCCTGATCGGGACCATTACCTGGCTGATAATTTGTTTAGAAGGCGCACTTCGTAAAACTGGGTTCCTCCATTTACTGTCGTCAAAATTTGCGGTGTTCCATCCGGGTATTTCAAGGCGGCTATCATAGTGCTCCCCCGTATAAATGCTATTGAATATTACCGGGCCTGCCTGGGTTTTCCAGGAACCATCGGTGGCAATCGTTTCTATAGTTCCATCTTCATATCCAATACGAAGGTCGAGACAAAACGCCGGGCGTTGTCGCCATGGAGCGCGATCAAAATTCCAGACAGCCAGTGACTGGTGGTTATACCAGCCATTACCAAGAATTACGCCGATAGCGTTATCACCATTTTGAAGTTGATCAGTGATATCATAAGTGACGTATAGATTACGTCTGTCAAACCGTGTGTACATTGGGTCCAATCGATGATCACCTGTTTTTTTCCCATTGATGTATAATTCATACAAACCAGCCGCCGCGATATATGCTCTTGCATATTTTATTTTTTTAGCAGCATGAAATTTTTTTCTGAAGTATGGTGCAGGCAATGTTTGAATATTTCCGCCATCACTGATCCAGCTTCCTTTCCAATTGGATATTTGCATCATGCCGGTTTCAAACCAGCTGACAGGTGAACTGCTCATTAGTTTACCATCTTTATCCCAAACCTTTACTTTCCAGTAATACCTGGTGAAAGGTTCAAGTTTCTTTCCCGCATAATTAATAAGGCTTTGAGAAGAGGCGGTTTTCCCGGAATTCCAGTAATATAATTTGTTACTTTCCAATGAGCCTGAATCCGGGCTCAGCAGGACCTGGTAAAATGTTTGAATGGCGCCCTGCCTGTTGTCCTGCATACGCCAGGAGAGCCTGGGGCGGGCATTGTCTACACCAATGGGCGATACAAGGTGTTCGCAACGTAAATCAACAGAGCCATTTTGTGCAGAAGTAATTATTGTAATGAAAATACAGTCAGCTAAAAGTATGGCGATATGAAATAGGTTTTTATATCTCATCGGTCGCCAAAATTATACACTATTCGTATTACATGTTCGTGTTTCTGCTTTTATTTAAACAAAGTAAATTCATCCACCACTGTCGAAGCGGTATTGGGGCAAATCACACCACCCGCAATAAATATTTTATTACCAATAGCTGTAGCAGACAGCCGGGAACGGGCTTCACTTAATTCGAGAATGCTCCATGTATTGGTAGATGCATTATACACATCCACTGTTTTTGAGCAACCCAATGCATTGTTTCCACCAGCAAAGACGGCGATATTGCCGCTGCCCGCTGCGGTTAAATAAGTTCTTGATTCACTTAGCTGGGCTGTACTCCAGGCGCCGGTTTCACTATTGTAGATATCCACGGTTCTTGAGACGCCGTTGGCACTGATACCTCCTGCAAATAATATTTTGTTGCCCGCCGTGGCAGCGCACAAACGCCCTCTTGCTTCGCTTAGCTGCGCACTTGTCCATGTATTAGATGACACATTGTAAATATCGACAGCTTTTGAAGCGGCATTTGCAATATCCGTGCTGGTAAGTCCGCCTGCAAACAGGATTTTATCACCAGATGCGGCGGCGGCCAGTTCAAGCCTTCCCTGCGTCAACTGCGCAGTGCTCCACTGACCTGTTGATATATTGTAGATGTCAACTGCACTTGAAAACACCGTATTGCCTGCTGCTATTTCGATTCCTCCGGCGAACAGCACTTTATTGCCTGTAGCGGCGGCGGATAATCCACCTCTTGCTTTGCCCAAATGTACTATTTCCCAGGAACCTGATGTCGCGTCAAATATGTCTACATTGTCCGATTCGGTAGAATTTCCTTTTTCACCACCGGCAACAAAAACTTTATTAGCCAGGGCTGTTGCAGCCAAAGCTGCACGTGGGGAGCTGAGGTGGACAACAGACCATGTTTTTGTATTAACATCATAGATGTCTACGGTTGACATAGTAGTGCCATTGATCAAGGCACCGCCGGTAAATATGGCTTTCCCTCCGGCAGAAGCCGCGCCCATCGAATATCTTCCCTGAGACAAATGGTGCGTGGTTGTGAATGAAATACCTTTATAGTCACTGCCGGATGGCAGATCATTTTTATTGCTTTTACCGCATGCGTACAGGAAGAAAGTAGCAAGCAATAAGCTAAAAAAGGTTTTTGTATTTGACAGTGAATGAAACAAACTGCTGTATTTAGATTGCCTGCATGAAGTTATGCTGGCAGATATTTCTGTAAAAGGGAAATGAGAGAGTGGCAGTTTTGGTCTATGGTATGACCATTGTCAATTACAACTAATGAGGTAGTGGCATAAGTCAATGAGTAAAAGGCAGGCCGGAGCCAATACTTTTAGGAAGGGTATTGCAAAAACGGAGAATTTTTCTTAACTTATTCCTGATTACAAGCCGGAGCAGACCATAAATGAACCTTGCTTAACTAAATTCAAGTAATGCGACCTGACTTTCCTTTTAAGGTTTTCCCAGACAGGCGTGAAAATTACGTCCACCTCATGATGGCGCTTGCTGAAGATCCGGCAATCTGCCTGGGTTTTTGAATGGATTACTTTCTCTGATCCATATCCCCATTTTTCTTCAATCTTTTTGCCTAACGATTTAACTGCTTATATGAACAAGCCAAATACACTTCTGCTTGACCAGGTAGGTATTAATGATATTGACCTGGTGGGAGGAAAAAATGCCTCTCTCGGTGAAATGTTGCAAAATTTAACCAGGATGGGCATTCGTATTCCCGGAGGTTTTGTGATCACCGTTAATGCCTATAACCTGTTTATTGCTCACAATTCCCTCGAACAACAAATTAAAGATCTGATTCAGCAAATTGATTTTTCCAGTGTGGAATCGCTAAGAAGGGTAGGACTGCAAATCAGAAATCTTATAAGTAATTCCAGGTTTCCATCCGACCTGTCGCATGAAATTATTGAAGCGTATTACACCTTATCAAATATCTATGGGCAAAGTACGACGGATGTAGCTGTCCGGTCGTCGGCAACGGCCGAGGACCTGCCCGATGCATCCTTTGCAGGTCAGCAGGAGACATATTTGAATGTCAGAGGGCCTGCAGCGCTGATTGATGCTGTACGGAATTGTTTCGCCTCTCTTTTTACAGACAGGGCTATATCTTACCGGGAGAACTTTCAATTCGATCACTTTGCAGTTGGGCTTTCAGTATGTATTCAAAAAATGGTGAGATGTGATTTGGGAGTGAGTGGCGTCGCTTTTTCACTCGATACAGAATCCGGATTCAAAGATGTGGTATTAATAAATGGCTCTTATGGTTTGGGAGAGATGATTGTTCAGGGATCCATATCCCCGGATGAATATATCATTCATAAGCCAACATTAAAAGCAGGGTTTAACGCTCTTATTGAAAAGAGAATGGGCGTAAAGGATAAAATGATGGTATATGGTGATAATGCTGATGAACGCGTTAAGGTTATTCCCACGGAAAAAGGATTTCAGTCCCGTTTTTGTTTAAGCGATGCTACCGCATTAAAACTGGCGGATTGGGTGGTTAAAATTGAAGAATATTATAGCGGACTGAAGGGAAACTGGACACCAATGGATGTTGAATGGGCGGTAGATGGTTTGAGTAAAGAGCTTTTTATAGTGCAGGCCAGACCTGAAACAATTCATTCGAGAAAGGACCGGAATAAGATCGTTGAATATAAGATCTGCGATGAAGGCAAAGCTGGAAATATTTTATTGAAAGGTATTGCTGTTGGCGATAAAATCGCATCCGGGCAGGTCAATATCCTGTTTTCATTGGACAAACGTATTCTGGAAGGCCATGAGTTCCGGGATGGCGATGTGCTGGTTACAGATATGACGGACCCTGATTGGGAGCCTATCATGAAAAAGGCGTCAGCGATTGTAACTAATAAAGGAGGACGAACGTGTCACGCTGCAATTGTAGCAAGAGAGATGGGAGTGCCCGCTATCGTTGGTTGTGGAAATGCAACTGATATTCTATCAGATGGTCAAATGATTACTATAAGTTGCGCCGAAGGCGAAGAAGGATTGGTATATGAAGGGGAGATCAGATTCTCCAAGAACGAACATGATTTAAGTGAGCTGCCGGTGATCAGGACCCCACTTATGTTGAACGTAGCATCTCCTTCGATGAGCTTTCAATTTGCTCATTTGCCCAATAGCGGTGTTGGCTTAGCGAGGGAAGAGTTCATTATTAATAATTATATACAAATCCATCCGCTCGCTCTATTGCAACACGAAACACTGGGAGACGCAGAATTGACGAAGACCATAAAAAGCAAAATTGCCGGATTTGAAAACGAGGAGGATTTTTTTGTTAATAAGCTCGCTTATGGCATTGCAAAAATTGCAGCTTCCTTCTATCCAAATAAAGTAATTGTCCGGTTCTCAGATTTCAAGAGCAATGAGTACTATAATTTATTGGGTGGAAAATATTTTGAGCCCCATGAGGAAAATCCAATGATCGGATGGAGGGGCGCTTCGCGATACTATTCGGAGAAATACAAGGCAGCTTTCGGGCTTGAATGCAAAGCCATCAGGAAGGTCCGTGATGAGATCGGGTTAACAAACGTAACGGTAATGATCCCATTTTGCAGAACAGTGGAAGAATTGCTGAAAGTAAAAGAAACCATGAAAGAATTTGATCTCATACCGGGCGTGAATGGATTGGAGCTATATCTTATGGCTGAACTGCCTTCTAATATCATAATGGCCGAGGAATTTGCAGAACATATAGATGGATTTTCGATTGGCTCAAATGATCTGACGCAACTTACGCTTGGTTTAGACAGGGATTCTTCTTTGGTAGCGAATCTTTATGATGAGCGTAACCTGGCTGTTCAAAGGATGATCAGTATTTTGATAAAAGCTGCAAAAAAGCATAAGGTCAAAGTTGGGATTTGTGGCCAGGGGCCTTCTGATCATCCGGACTTTGCCAAGTTTTTAGTAGAGCAGGGGATTGACAGTATTTCGGTGACGCCGGACTCGATACTGAAAACAATCAATGCTATTCATGAGGCAGAGAATGGGAACGGTAAAAGGAAATAGTTCAATAAAGATCAGGCTGCTACAACAGACTCACGTTGTTGTGCAATTGCTTCTTCATTAGCTTTTTTCTCCGCACTCCCCTGCCATTTTGTTTTTATGAGTAGTATCATTACACCAAGTGCCAGTACGCCATATGCCACGCCAAGCATTGCCTGTGTAGTGATGGTGATGGAATTGGCCAGCACAGAACTGAATACAGCAGTCACTACACTAAAGCCACCACCTGCCAGTCCACTTGCTTTACCTGCATATTGAGGAAACCGGGTAAGACAATAAGACATCAGGTTATTAAAGATAAAACCAGCGAAGCTGTGCAGCAGGAATACAAACAGCATCAGGGTGGCTATATGCTGGAAGTAGAGGGCAACAGGTATCAATACGGCCACTGTAGCCAGTTGCAGGCTGCTGGCGAACAACAGTTTTTTAATAAACGGTTTTTGAATAAGCATCCGGGATACAGATCCTCCAACGAATACGGCGACACCGGAAAGCAGCGAACAATATCCTGTTACGGCTGCGGAAAAACCAAGGCGTTCTTCGATCAGGAATGGACTGCACATGCCATATATCAACAGCATGGCGTAGCTAAGCCCGAGTATAATGATGCCGGATGTAAAGTCAGGGGTTTTGATCATATAACCGTAACTCTGCAATATCTGCCTTGTATTGAATGGCTGTATCTTTTTTATAGATTCACCGCCCATGAATAATTCGATCATGAAA
>CBHEUU010000177.1:0-8287 GCA_965990355.1 uncultured Chitinophagaceae bacterium | reverse complement strand
TACAGCGTCTGAACCTTCAAAACTCAGGTATTGCTTGGCGTTGTACTTTACCCCTTCGCCTTTCCGGTAAGTAATAGAAAGATCCTGTTCAATATAATCGGCCAGCAACTTACCGTATTGAACTTTTACTTTGAGTGTTACATCGAAATCTGAAGGAATATTATAGATTGTTTCTTCAATAAGCTTTAGGGTAACCACATTCAGGATCTTACGGTTAGCCACCACTTCCCCAAGAACGGTAGGGCATATAAGGTTAGCTGTACTCCCATCTTGCAGCGATTTAATATCGCCAGCATCAGCCGTACCGGTAAAAACAGAAACTTCAGTGGAAAGCAAACCACCATCTTTTAACGTCTCCTGCGCCTCTCCCTGCAAGAATACAATCATGCCTGTTATAAGGCACCCTCCGATCCTGGCTAACGTGAGCATTCGATTCCAAAGCTGTTGCATAAGCATAATTTCTTATTGTATATCTTCCGTTCTATTCGTTTGTCTGGTTAATAAACCGGTAAGCTTCATAGGCTCTTACAGGCTTCCATTGCCCTTCCGCGTCTTTTTCTATTCTATCTGCTATTGTTACCGGCAACTCTTGTTCATTATGATCTATGTGCCGGTATATGAAGCGGGTTTCGGTCTCTTTTACAAAGTATTTCCTTAAGTTTCGCTGGATCAGCCTGCTTACTGTAGCAGCAGGAAGCCGTTGCCGGATTTCTTCAACCTGCAGGCTGTCTACCGGTACCAGTGTTCGCCGTATCATCACCAATTGAACAGGTTGCAAGGTTTGCTTTTCAATTTCCAGTTGCACCAATTCCTTAGGTAAACTGGTACCAGCCAATAACCCACGGCTCTGCAACTGTATCTTATCCTGGATAAATGTTGCCCAGTATTGCATATTCAATTTTCTGGTAGAAGAATCCCCTTTGCCTAACCCGGGCATTCCCATCCATTGATTGTCTGATGACCGCTTGCTGCCAGGTAGCAGAATAAATTGCTCCAGGCTATCACTTATCATAAGCATCATACTGTCATTCATCAGTTGTTCAACCTCTCCGAAACGCATATAAGATCGATTACCCTGGAGATGAACAACCGCCTCGAGAGAAAAACTATCCTCGGCCGAAAACAGGATATCGGAATTATTAATTATTGTCATCTGCATGTTCACTGGCGCTTGCATTGCGGTTCCAAGCGTGCTAACAAAAGCTCTGAGTGCAGCCATTGAATCGCGTTCCTGGGCGTTCAGACTGCTTGTTATTACCAGCAGCAATGCTATCATCAACTGTATTTTTTGTTTCATCTCCTGCTTTATTGAAAGTTGGTGATGGATTTTTGTTTGGCACTACGGCTTTCCGTTATCGTTTTTACACCTTCCCGCGTTTCAGCTTTTGTTCTTATCAATGTGCCTTCCGCATCATATTCGTAAAAGCTGGCATAATTATTAGCATCCAGCTCCGCAACCAACCTAAGATTGACCGGATCATACACATAGGTTTTCATATTTGAATTGAACGGGTGAATACGGATATCATCGAAATATATCTTCTCCGCGCTATTATTAACAAAATTGGCTGTCATTGATACTGCGCCTGCAGGAACAGTGAAAACCCCTTCATATCGCTGCCAACCTTCGATAATAATTCCTGAAGGTTTCAGCACTACAGGTTGGAAACTTCCTCCATCGAATTGAAGACTCACCTGATTATTGGCATAAGCTGTTTGATTACATGGTATGGCACAATTCTCTTTTACCCACGCGCTGAAAAGCATTTTTTTATCGCTAGAGAGACTAAACAAAGGATTCTGTAAGGAATCAGTTGCAGCAAATGGAATGGTAAACCTGCAACTGACAAGCGAATCAAGACTTTTGTAGGTATTGAGATTGAATGTACTTACCAAAAAATTATCAGAATGAGCCAATAGCAAATTGGGATCATCTGATGTCGAAAGAAATTCACCCGAAAAGATATACTTGATCTTATAAATCCCCTTGCATAAGTATATATTGACTGTTCTGTCAAAAAAATTGGTCCCGCTTTCCAGCCGCTGAGCTACAAGGTTGCCATTAAGGTCCTCTAATATTATCCAGACCGAATATTGCTCTGTCATTGGGGTTCCCCTCGAAGCAAATAAACGGAAAGGATAAGTTCCAGTAGCTCCTACACGTATGTATTGATAAGTAGTTACATCATAATCATGCGTATAATAAGCAGTTTGCCCAACGAAATAGATTGAATCCTTTGTAGCGCAATACCCATTTAAACCATTCGATGAATAGGTTGGGCCAAAAACAAAGGGTGCTGTCAGAGTGCTTCTTGGCACAGATTGAATACTTTCAAGGTTCCCTCCTGCTTCATGCAGATCAAACTTCGTCCCTCTTGTATAAGCATCTAAGTTGACGCTGTCAATTACAGAAGATTTTACTGGCCATGTCCTTGATGTAGTGAAATTAGGGTTAAGTGCCAAAACATATTTTCCTGTATGTGCTTTAAAACCTGCTGAATCTGCATTGATCACTTGTGAGCCCGACATTCCCCTGAAATTAACATGCGCTTTCCCGCATTTATAAGCTATTCCGCCGCTAATCCTGTCGGAATAAGCATTGTCTTCAAAACCATCATTGGCAATTTCATCGTACCGGGCATTATTGGCGATAGCGACAGGCATCGTCTTACTAAATCCATAAAGGGCAGATGTATAGATACCAAGTGCATCTTTTGTTTCCAATTCCATTCCTTTTGAATTGTACCTCGTTGCCCTGTTATTCTCTATCCATTTGGATGAAGTTATTCCTGACGGCATAAGATTATTGGCCACATCAAAACTCCAATAAAGCTCAAACGCTGACAGAAAACCTGATTTGGCAAGTTCAGTGTTCGCTGATACAGCCCCGCCATCGCGGCCATTATAAAATACGAAAGAGCGGTAATTTCTGAAATTGCCCAATAACCCTTTTACATAGGGATTTATACTCTTTTCTAAATATCCACTACAATCCTCTTCTTCCCAGAAAGAACAATCTATGGGATTAGTTACTCTTTTAAGCAGACGAAACACATCATTATCAGTCTGCCATTTTTCGCGGTATTCGATCGCCGAAGCATTGACTACTTTAGATTGGTTATTTATCGCCAACATTCGTTTGCCTGAAAGTTCTGCTATCGGGTTTTCCATTAGTGTTACTCCGGACAAAGGCGCTCCTAACATGTTTCTTTTTCCGCTACGCACAATCCGAAAACTTACATTGCTTTTAGAATATATCTGACCTTTCTTATCCAGGAAAATGTAATTGTGAAATCCACTTGCTAATGAATGTTTATTGCGGTTACGGTCAAAAGCCCATATCGTCCTGACTGAATCGCCCGACAAGAGCTCTGGCCCACATGGTGCAGCATTTGAACCGGTATTCGTTATCAGCAACTCATCACCACTTTCAAATACAGAATCAGGAACATTGCCTGAAGTGATCTTACCATCAAGAAAAGAAACCCCCTCAAATACAGCATCGATATTCTTATATGCCAGCCCCATCCCACTATATGCCCAGTAAGCCGGGTAATTCACCGAGTACACAGGCTTATCAAATTCATTATTGGTACGGTTTACAACTACCCCACCAGTCTCCGCATCATATACCAGATTTTTCGTTGATACAGTGCTGCCTTTGTCAATTACGACCACGCTATCCAGTACAGCATGGTAGCTGATGGTTTTTGTAGTAGTCACCGACCGGTAAATGTTTTCGGTAGTTCCGTTGACTTCCCAGAAAAAGAAAAACCAGAATGGGAGAAAAACAGGGAAAAGATCAACCTGTGCCTGATCTTCTTTGCTGGAAGTTTTCACAGAAAACTCCCTGACATCGGTCATGAGCTCAATATCCACTCCCATATTGCCCGACCTGATCTCACCACCAAGTGAAGCATGTACAAAATCAAACTTTTCATCCAGCTTCCTTTCACCTGTATTTCTGTAATAATTGCGTGTATAATTAATACGCGTCAACGTATCGTTCTCCGCATAAGACGATTGCGATTTCAATTGACCATGCATATCATTGATAGCTACAAGGAAGCCTTGCGACAGGGCGCGGCTGTCAAAACCGTATTTATACAAAAAGCCACCTCTGGAAGATTTATGCGCCTGCCTGTCTGAACTTTCATCAAAAGAAGTATGTGAATAGTAAACAGGATAATCTTTTGCAGTAAAATATTCGGTGACTTGCTTGCCAACTCCCGATTGCAATTTTTTTCCAGCAGGTACATTTTTCTTCAATGATCTAACTGTCACTTTACTATAACCCACCAATGGCGCCGGAAAAAATGCATCAAGTACTGGCATCTCGATAGCTCCATAGGAAGTAGGTCCCATTGGCAGTTGGTTGGCTACCTGCATGATCGTTTGAAAAGGATTTTCTTCACCACCCATTGTTGGCTCATAAGATGCAACGCCGCTACTGATGACACGGGTAGATCCATTAAATACTTCCGTGGTAGTATAGTCATAGAGTTGACCATAAGTGGAAGTGAATTTTCCTTGCATTGCCGCCCAGTTATCCAACAACCTAACAGACTTCACACGTTGGCCGCCGCCATACTTAAACCCGCTTGGACTATTCAACCGTACAAAAGTCCGCGTTACGTCAAGACTCCTCGCCTTCCCTTCACAACGAAGAGACTGTACCGGCGTTTTAAGTTGGTGGCCGATTTTACCAATCATACTCACCAATACTGCAGCTGCATCAGCAAGAGAACCTTCAGACAAGTCATATCCTTTAAATGCCTGTCCTGGCAATTGTTCACGCAGGTATTCAACGGCAGCCACGGAAAGCGGACTTAGACCATCCAGTTTTTTCATTTTCACCCAAATAATAGAAGGATCTGCCGAAGAAACGTCATAGTCTTCAATGAAGGCATAACAGGGAATGTATTCAATCCCTTTAGGCATATACACTGCCAACCGGAAAGCCAACTGGGTTTGTCCCTGAAGATATTTTGCCATGACTTCAGCTTTTGAGTTGCAGGCTTCAGGTACTTTAATGAAGACAAAATATTTTTCGGCAATTGAACAACCATTATTATTGTTAACATCATACAAAGACGAATTGTATGAGCCTGCGTCACTGCCTATACCAACCACCTGCATCATCTGCGCTGCCCTGCGATTTTGCACAAAAGCATAATCATCCCCTTCATACTCCACTTCAATCTGGCCACCGGATGGCAGCAGTATTTTACGTAAAGACCAGGCAGCTGCGTACTGATCATTATCCTGCTTGCTTTGTTTTGTATATGGATAATCCTGATTTTTAAGTCCGGCAGGATTGGCTGATGCCGGTTTATAACTCCCCCACCTGTCGCTCGACGCCACGGCATAGGCAGGATTTTCCTGCGATGAATTACCATAGGAGAACAGGTATTGATCCTTGTTGATTCTTGTTTGTCCATTATAAGTAAACCATATCTTCTCCAGCGTGAGTTTACCTGAACTATCCACTCCTGCCGCAGCGCCTGATGGATTGTCATGGGTGCCCGGACATAAGCGGTATGTATAAGCGAAATGAACAGATTTGATTGGGCGGGCAGCCGACAGGCCGTTTTTCTTAAGATCCGCCTTATTATATAAATCAATCCTGTCAAGACGTTTTAATGAATTGTCATTAGTGTTCACTCCACCGAATTCACTACTGGCCCCCTTGCCATCGTAAGTGCGGTTACCTGTCCTGAATACAGCAATCATTGTTTTGGATTCAATGGAATGCAGGTACCATGATTCCCTTTCACCATAAGAAACAATCCCCTTGTCATCTTTTGATTCTGTACGGTTCCCTGCATTAAAATTGGCTGTTCCTGCCGCATCATGCGGTGTTCTCCATTTATGTACTGCCCACGCACCATTTTGTTTCACCCGCGTATAATTAAATTTGATCGCTGTACCTAAATCATCTTCCGTAATTCCATTCCCCGTCACATCTACATAATCAGACGAAAGTAAGCCGCTTAATAAATAAGAGTGCGCATAGGCTGGTGTTTCTGTAATCTGAACATAACCATCTTTAGGAGAAGATTCATTCAGGTACTCAGAATTTGTCCGGCTTTGCGCATATTGATAAGAAGTAATATCCTGACTGGGATCCGTGTCGCCAACAGTAAAACTCAGATCTTTTTGAATGATATTATAAACCGGAATACCATACACATAGCGTTTTCCATCGGCCTCGGTTACGTTTATCTGGGAAATATGGTGTTTCTTGCGGTATTCACTCACCCTGCTGAATTCCTCTGTCTTTAATATCCCATTCGCATCCAGCAATACGTCTGGGTTATAGCTTTTCAGCGTTGAGTCCAATCCGCCATAACTGGCTTCATCTGCCCTCAGAAAACTGACTACCTGCACTCTTTTCTTACGTTCAGCAGAGAATGAATTCAATACTGAAACTTCTCCCAGTGCGTGCCCACTGGAATCGAAACGTTGCAACATAGGCTCCACCGTAGGATTAACAGTTGAGCCTCCAAGTTTATACCGGACGATATCTGCGCCACCGATCTTATCATACTGACCCGGAGAAAGCACACTTGATTCACCCGGGCTTCTGAAATAAGCTGCTTCCTGTAAACCCACACTTTTACGGAAAGGGATTGCAGTCCTGAGTTTATTACCACTCCCCCACTCACCAATCACCGAAGGAGAATTAATAGTATTCAAATTGACACCATAGTGACCGGGAATACCCACATCAGCGCCCACGCTGGTACTTTTATCTCTAGAGCCAGTATAATTATCTTTCACATAACTGATATCATTCCGGTAAGCCCGGACACTTCCTCCTGTTCCTTCACCCTGTATTGCAAAAACATCATAAGCATACTGTGGTGCAGCAATTACCGGCGTGGAAGGTGTAACCTCCCGGTCGTTTAAACGGCTGAAGTCCATTATTGCGTTCCTGTCGCTGAACCCTTGCTGATAATACAGATACCCTACCATGGGATTGCGACGCAATGTATCTGCATCTTTAATTTGGGATTTTTGAAAATATACTTCAACTTCCGCTGAAGTAAATGCACCCCATAAACCCGATCCAAGCTGGAAATGGCCGGAAAATGCACTGTTAGTATTCACTGCACGCATGATGGGTAAATAGCTCGGGCGGGTAAAACTGATAGATGATGACAACTGAAAACCGCGGCTTGCTACATATTCCAGTGGCTTTTTACCCGACCTTTCTTTTACTTGCGACCTGCTGAAGCTCATTTGTTCATATAGCTGCAAATCTTTAATACCCGTTCTTGAATTGTAACTCGTACCCAGCCCCATACCAGCGCTTAATCTATGATTGTTTTTAAAGAAACTTGCTGTCAGGGAAGAATTAGCAGAAGCAGTAAGACCGTAGCGGGTGTTTAAATTAGCTCCTACTCCTACCCCCAACGTAATAGCCATATCATTCGGCGCATTTTTTTCTGCCAGCAATTTAAACCCTACGGAAGCATTCACTCCACCTTTTACACCTAATTCCACAGCAGGTCCCAGGTAATTATTAAAAGAAGCACCAAGATCAACATCCAATTTTATTACTTTGGCTCCGCCGAATTCAAAATCGGGTCCAAGACGGAATCCCCAGGTTTTATTCGGTTTCATTGCCTGATATTGTTTTAGGGTGTCCTGCCCATTAAAATCATCCGGCACACCACGCATATTCCTGTTCACATTTCCTGGATTGATGTTCCATCCAAGCCCGACCCAACTCGCTTCCTGCTCGGGAGTAATGCCGCCGCTATAAAAAATATTAACAGGATAACCCCCTACATCCAGCAAAGGGATATTATAACTGAAATCACCGGTGAACAAGTTGACCATGTTATTCGTTCCGGCAGCCTGGAAAGAAGACATCTCAGGTTGACTCGGCCCATCAATAAAAGCACTGTCTTTCTCAGCTGCTGGCTGATTTATTATTCTACCAGCTTTATCAGCAAAATGAAGATCTGACGGTCCTTCCTGGTTGCTCACAGTGGTAAAAGAACGTATACCCGGGATCTCTGCACGTACAACACGGAAATTATTTGACGCCCTTCCATTTGCAGGAATAAATCCCAACCATAGCGTCAGGAAGAAACAATAGGCAATGTGTTTATTATACTTGGTCGCTAATAACTGAATCATATCGCTGTGTTGGGACTATTATTGAATAATTAAAAAAATGGTGGAGATATTTTTCTGCTGATCGGCTAATTCCACCCTGTAAACCTTACCTTTCTCAAATGTTTTATCCAATTCAAATACAATAAAATTTTATACG
>CBHEUU010000176.1:0-8293 GCA_965990355.1 uncultured Chitinophagaceae bacterium | reverse complement strand
GGATTCTTTTATCAGCGCCGGCAACACCGGTGCAATGCTGGTAGGCGCACTGTTCAGCATCAAAGCGCTTGAAGGCGTATTAAGACCAACCATTTCCACCATCATCCCCAAGGAAAACGGCAGCACCGGATTGTTGCTTGACGTAGGACTGAACGCAGACTGCAAACCCGAACAACTAAACCAGTTTGCCATCATGGGATCTGTGTATGCCCAACTGATACTCGGCATTGAGAAACCCCGTGTAGGCCTGATGAATGTTGGTGAAGAAGAAGGCAAAGGCAACCTGCTTGCCCAGGCCACTTATCCCCTGCTGAAAGAAAACAAGCATATCAACTTTGTTGGCAATATTGAAGGCCGCGATGTGCTGGTAGATAAAGCCGATGTAATGGTATGTGAAGGTTTCACCGGTAATATCATTCTCAAACTGGCGGAATCATTATATGAGATCACCCATCGCCAGAAGATCGAACACGAATATTTCGAACGCTTCAATTTTGAAAACTATGGAGGCACACCGGTTTTAGGCGTAAGCAAACCCGTTGTTATCGGCCATGGCATTTCGAAAGCAAAAGCCTTCAAAAATATGATCCGCGTGGCGCAGCAAATGATTGAAAAGGATGTGCTGGGTAAAATGAAGGAGGAGCTACAGTAATCCCGGGTCAGAGCCCGGGATGACATCACTTTATAAACACTTCGATCATTCCTTTTACATCCCCCCTTCTTGGCGCAAAGAATGAATCCACTTTCTGGTAATGGTTCATTAATGTATCCCTTACTCTGAATGGATAAAAGTTGTTCAGCGTTGGTATGTATTCAAACAATACGAGGTCATATTCCTTTGCCACAATTTTCTTTTCAAACATTTCCGCCTGTTTGTTGAACATGCCCACACCCAGGTGATACCATAAAGGATAATGGCTGCCCTTCTCCAGTTTATATGGCATTTCCACAGCCAAAGGAGTAAGCTCACTCATGTTCAATACTCGGAGATCTTTATTATTCTTCACCAGGTCCATATTCAGCAAGCGCTTCATACCATCGATGGTGGGTTGAGGCATATAGATCTTGTCAAAAGATTTTAACCCGGAGAATTTCCAGTCGGTCAGAGGCACATCACTGGTGTCTTTTGGTGTGATCATAAATGTTTTCTTGGTGATCACATTCTCACCCGTCGCAGACACGGTTTCTTCTGTTGAAGGCAAAGCCCTTTGTGCTATACGCTGGATATATTTCCAGTATACACTGCTCCACCAGATCAGCAAGCCGGCAGTATATGCCGCTATCACAGACGCTTTATTCAGGTTCACTGGCATCAACCCGGCAAGAAGGGTCAGGATAAATGCAATGGCAAAACTGTGAAAGAAGATATTATTGTCCGGCGGAGTGTAGCTCGTTACCTGGAAGATGGCCGCCTCGGCCAAAACGCCTATCGTAAGCAGCAAGAAAAGCATACTCTTTTTATCCTCCCACAACTGCTTCCAGCTTCTGAAACGGATAAGCAGGATCACACCGATCAGGAAAATATAAAACTTGATCCATTGTGAACCGGTAAAGAACTCATCTACTATTTCAAATAAAGAGATCCTTGCAGAGTGCGGAGCCTGGCCATGATTGAACCAATAGCCAAACCCATAATTGCTGAAAGGCAGGATAAACAAACATACTATGGCGATAAAAGAACCGGTGTAAATTATCACCGGCATCCATTTCTTTTCACGGAAAGAGTTATAGGCTATCAATACAAAACTCAACAGGAATGCCAGTGCCCCTACATCCTGCTTGGTAAATAAAGAACAAACTGTAAAGAAAGCCGCCAGCACCAGCCAGGTAATCGTCCATTTTTTGGATGTTTCCCTTGTCATGGCCTTAAACAGGAAAGCCAGCGCCACAAACTCATACACGATCACCGTATGATTATACCAGGGCCAGAAATTAAAAAAGGAAAAAGAAAGGCAGTACAGCAGCACACTCACAAACCGTATTCCCGGCTGCACATCACAACTTTTAAGAATAGAGCGGAAAGCCAGTCCGGAAATGATATTGATAAATACCTGCGCTTTTACCAGGGTTACCATCTGGGGCCCAAACAGCTTGAAGAAAATACCGGGGATAACCCAGAACATTCCCCCTAACGGAGTGCCGAAATCCCTGAAAGGCAGCTCTCCCTGGCTGATCCGGTAAGCTCCTTCCCAGGATAAAAAGATATTCACACGATAAGGAAAAGTGACAAACAAAGGAACGCAGGCGAGTAACACAATGATAATAATTTCAGCTATACCAGGGTAATTCCTTTGCGTATTGAACCTCAAGCTCATACTATTTAGCAAATTTCTGTAAACATATAACAAAATGCATAATACTAAAAGGGTTATTAAATCTCCGTTTTAGTTTGTATTTTGGCGCACAATTCGTTGTAAAGTGGCTTATATCAAATTATTGCGGCCCAAAGACTGGGCTAAGAACCTTTTCCTTTTTATTCCCCTTTTCTTCGCAGGCGAGTTTACCAACGTAGAGAAGATCCTGCAAATATTGCTGGGCTTTATCGCTTTTTCAGCTATCGCCAGCAGTATTTACATCATGAATGATTACCGGGATATTGAAGACGACCGGAAACATCCCAAAAAATGCAAACGGCCCCTGGCCAGTGGCGAAGTGTCCAAACCTTCCGCCATTGTAATATGCGCTATCCTGATCGTTGCAGGTTTTGGCCTGGCTTATTTCATCCGTGATAAGTTCATGTTTGTACTGGCTATTTATTTCGTGATTAATTTTGGTTATTCTTTCGGACTGAAAAATATCCCGATCCTCGATATCATCCTGCTGGCTGCAGGGTTTGTGTTGAGGGTAAAAGCAGGATCAGTGATCGCTTATATCCCGCTTTCAGAATGGATCATCATCATGGTATTCCTGCTGGCCTTATTTATGGCTATCGGAAAACGCCGCGACGATGTGATTTTAAAACTCAGCTCAGGGGTGGATATGCGCAAATCCATTAAAGGTTATAACCTGGAACTGCTGAACACCCTGCTGGCACTGATCTGCGCCGTGATCATCGTTTCTTATTTCATGTATACCATGTCTGAAGAAACCATGACAAGAATGGGTACCCACAGATTATATTACACCTGTCTTTTTGTAATGGCAGGAATTATGCGATATTTGCAAATCATATTCGTGGTGGCCGATTCCGGGTCGCCCACAAAGATCCTTTACAAAGACCGTTTTATCCAGATTGTTTTGCTCCTTTGGATTGCCAGCTATATAGCAATCATATACGTGAAAGATATAACACTCTTTAAATGAGCAAAAAACAGATCGCCAACTGGGGTAATTACCCGGTCATGGAAAGTCAGGAAAAAATATTTTCCACGACAGAAGAAGCTGCGCGCTACGTTAGCGTGCACGAAGGTTTCATCCCCCGCGGCAATGGCCGTTGCTATGGAGATGCATCTTTATCAGGCAATACCATCTCCACACTGAAATACGATAAGATCTTATCGTTTGATACAGAGAAAGGACTGCTTGAATGCCAGTCGGGCCTCACGCTCGACAAGATCCTGGAAGTGATCGTGCCCAAAGGCTGGTTCCTTCC
Source organism: uncultured Chitinophagaceae bacterium (assembly GCA_965990355.1). Lineage (GTDB taxonomy): Bacteria > Bacteroidota > Bacteroidia > Chitinophagales > Chitinophagaceae > Terrimonas_A. The sequence continues at coordinate 4,701 of CBHEUU010000176.1, read as the reverse complement.
TGTTACTCCTGGCACCAAATTCATTACCGTTGGTGGCGCCGTAGCCAGCGATGTGCATGGCAAGAACCACCACGTGGACGGTTCTTTCTCCAATCATATCCTTGAAATGGATGTGATGCTGACAGATGGCCGTTTGATCACCTGCTCCACCACCGATCACAGCGATCTTTTCTGGGCTACCTGTGGCGGCATGGGACTTACCGGTTTGATCACCCGAGTGAAATTTGATCTGAAAAAAATTGAAAGCGCTTATATTAAACAAAAGCAGGTAAAAGCACAAAACCTTGAAGAAGTGATCCGCCTGTTTGAAGAATATAAAGACTATACTTATTCTGTTGCCTGGATCGATTGCCTTAAAAAAGGAAAGAATTTTGGCCGCAGCATTTTGATACTGGGAGAACATGCCACGCTGGAAGAATTACCTGCAGAAAAGAAAAAAGAACCGCTGAAATTTCCTGCCAAAAAACAGATCACTTTCCCTTTCAATCTGCCTTCTTTTGTATTGAACCAGTTTACCGTAAAAGCCTTCAACTTTTTGTATTACGGTAAGAATTTCAAAAAGGAGATCAATAATGTAGTTTCTTACGAACCTTTCTTTTATCCGTTGGACGCGATCCTTCACTGGAACCGTGGTTATGGAAAGAAAGGATTTGTACAATACCAGTTTGTACTTCCCCTCGAAAGTAAACAGGGGCTTGTAGAAATATTGAACAAGATCAGCGATAAAGGAATGGGATCCTTTCTTGCCGTGTTGAAAGTTTTCGGCAAGCAGGACGACCTGATATCTTTTCCTACGGAAGGATATACCCTGGCACTCGATTTTCCCGTAAGAAAAGGCTTGTTTGAATTCCTGGACGAACTTGACCAGGTGGTGCTGAAATATGGCGGACGCCTGTATATGTCGAAAGATGCCCGCATGCAGCCGGCGATTTTGCAGGCAGGATATAAAGGTCTTCCTGAATTTATTAAGATCGTAAAAAAATATAACCCGGACAGCAAGATCCGGTCTGTGCAATCAGAACGTTTATTCCTCCATCATTAAACCTGCTCATGCCTACTGTTTTAATTCTTGGCGCTACTTCGGATATGGGTTTTGCCATAGCGAAGAAATATGCCTCCGAAAAATATAACCTTCAACTGGCCGGAAGAAACCTGGCCCACCTGAAACCTCTTCAATCGGACCTGCAGATCCGCTATGGAATTGAGTGCAGCATCCATCCTTTTGATGCGATGGCGCTCGACACGCATGCCGGCTTTTACAACAGCCTTCCTTCCAAACCGGATATCACTGTTTGTGTAGTGGGTTATATGGAAGACAATGAAAAAGTGATTGCCGATGCGGCAGAAACACAAAAGACCATTCTCACCAATTATAGCGGACCTGCTTCCATCTTAAATATTATTAGTGCCGATTATGCTGCGCGCAAGCAGGGCACTATTGTCGGCATCAGCTCAGTGGCCGGATTGCGTGGAAGACAAAGCAATTATATTTATGGAAGCGCCAAAGCCGGCTTCACCGCTTATCTTTCCGGTTTACGGAATAAGTTGTATCATGATAATGTGCATGTGGTAACAGTTTTGCCGGGGTTTGTGTATACCAAAATGACTGCCCATCTCACCCTGCCCAAGCCGCTGACAGCACAGCCGGAAGAAGTGGCCAATGTGATCTATAAAGCAGTCCGGAAAAAGAAGAATATCGTGTATGTGAAATGGTTCTGGCGCTGGATCATGAAGATCATCACTTCGATACCCGAATCCATGTTCAAAAAGAAGAAACTTTGAAAAAGAGCATTGCATTTTTTGATTTTGATGGTACGATCACCACTAAGGACACGTTACTGGAATTTATTAAATACAGTAAAGGCAACCTGCTGTTCTATACAGGCTTTGCATTGAACAGTCCTTACCTGGTAGCATATAAACTTAAACTCATTTCCAATCAAAAGGCCAAGGAAAAAGTGCTGCAGTTCTTTTTCAGCAAAATGCCGTTGAAAGAGTTCCAGGAGAAATGTGATGCGTTTGCGACAGAGATCATCCCGCAATTACTGAGACCGGCAGCATTGGAAGAGATAAAGAAACTGCAGGCCAATAGCATACCGGTTGTGATTGTATCGGCTTCACCGGAAAACTGGATCCGTAAATGGGCCAGCGCTGTCGGAGCCAGCCTGATCGCAACAAAACTACAGGTAAAGCACGACCAGCTGAACGGATTGATCGAAGGCCGCAATTGCCATGGTGAAGAGAAAGTGGTGCGTATCCGCCAGAATTATAACCTGGCCGATTACCAGGAGATCTATGCTTATGGCGATTCAAGCGGTGATAAGCCGATGCTGAGCCTGGCATCTTCTGGTCATTACAAACCTTTCAGGTAGTTTTATACGATAAATATGCAGCCAGTTTTACATCCCTCCTTGCCGGCAAAAACGGTTTTCCGCAGGAATGCAGGGATATTGCTTGTGGCGTTTATTGTATCGAGACTGATCATTCATTTCCTGGGTCTCCGTTTTCAATACGATGCCATTTATGATTACTGGCAGTATCTGGATATCAGAACGCTGAAGCATAATTTACTGGCCGGCGTATGGTATGATCATACACAACCGCCGGCATTCAATCTTTTTCTTGGTTTTATCTTAAAGATCGCCCCTGATGCAGCTCCCTGGATATTTGCAGCGATCTTCAAACTGGTATCATTACTGAATGCATTGCTGCTGCTCCGTTTGTTGGAAAGGATAACAGCACATCGCTGGTTGCCGCTTATTCTTTCTTTACTATACCTGCTTAGCCCGGGCACAATGGTTTTTGAAAACGAATTGTTTTATACCAGTCTGATCACTTTGCTTTTTTTGATCAGTATTTCCTGTTTGCTGGATCTTGCAAAAAAGATCAGCTGGCCTTCCGCTATTGGTTTCTTTCTTCCGCTGACGGTCATTTGTCTTACGCGCAGTATGTATCATGTAGGTTTTCTGTTGCTGATCGCTATAATCATTCTGTACCGGCACAGGAAACAAAATGGAATGAACAAACTGGTGGTCACTGCCGTGCTTTCAGTTTTGATCACGGGTGGCTGGTATCTGAAGAACTATTTTATATTCGGGCAGTTCTCTGCCTCTTCCTGGCTGGGAATGAATATGGCCCGCAATATTTTTCATGATAATGAAGTAAAGGATTCATCACGCATTGAGTCCATCCCTCCTTTCTCTCCTATTACCGATTACAAACGGTTTATTACCGGTAATCTTGAGCAGCGGTATGCAGGGCTCAACGATATCGATCTTTTGGAGGAAATGAAAAATGACTCTTTCCGGAATGAAAAGCATATCAATTTCCTGGAAGTGTCTGCGCAGTATCAAAAGGCTGGCATCCGGCATATCAAAGAACAGCCGCTACCTTTTCTCAAAAACATACTACAATCAGCCGTTACTTTTTTTGCCCCGGCTACCCGTTATACATTGATGGAAGATCAGGCGCAGAAAATAAAATATTATGATGCGGTCTACTCTTTCAATCTTTCTCAGTTTGCAAAAGGCAAGCAGCAAAGAAGGATTGCATTAACGCTGTCTGCCTTGCCGCAGTTGTTGCTCTTTGTTCTTACTTTCTGGATCCTGATCCGTGATTGGTGGAAACGCCGGAAGATCGATATGCATAATCTCTTTATTGGATTGGTGCTGCTGTATGCATTTGGCATAAGCTCAGTAGTGGAGCATTATGAAAACATGCGTTTCCGTTTTGAACTTACGCCCTTATTCCTGCTGTTACTAGCCCAGGCATGGTTGATGTTTTCCCGGAAAGATTACAAATTCCCTTTTTTCAATTCCTCTACTGCATAATTGCAGGCTCTTGCGGTAAGCGCCATATAGGTGAGTGAAGGATTCTGGCAGGCAGATGAGGTCATGCAGCTGCCATCGGTCACAAACACATTTTTCACTTCGTGCAACTGATTCCATTTATTTAGCACAGAAGTTTTTGGATCATGCCCCATACGGGCGGTACCCATTTCATGCACGCAATCGCCTCCTACAGTATTATAATCAAATCCCTTAACGGCAGTGAATCCGGCGGCTTCCAGCATTTCTTCTGCAGCGCCCTGCATATCTTTCCGCATGGCTTTTTCATTATCGCCGAATTTGAAATGCGTTTCGATAAGGGGTAAGCCCCAGGCATCATTTTTATCGGAAAGGGTGATCTTATTGTCGGGGTCGGGCAGGGTTTCACCCCAGGCGCTGATCCACATTTCCCAGGGACCCGGTTGAAGTATTTTATCCTTAAACCCTTTGCCAAATCCGGGAGTGGCGGCACCGGTTTCTTCCCAGCCCTGGCGGCTGGCGCCTCCCTGGTAACCAAAACCACGTAAATAGTCTTTACGCGCAGTTTCAGGACTGATATTGCGGAAGCGGGGAATATAAATACCGGTAGGTCTTCTCCCTTTATAATAACTGTCTTTAAATCCTGTATGAATCCCTCCTGCGCCTACGCGGAAATGATGGTCCATAAGATTTTTTCCTACCTGGCCACTGCCATTGCCCATTCCTTCAGGAAAGGCTTTTGAAACGGACTGCAGCAGGATAGCTGCTGAAGCTATCGTGGAAGCATTAAGGAAGATAATTTTCGCATAGAATTCTGTCGCCTGCTTTGTTTCCTTATCAATTATCCTAACACCAATGGCTCTTTTCTTATCTGCATCATAGAGGATTTCCTTCA
>CBHEUU010000175.1:0-8294 GCA_965990355.1 uncultured Chitinophagaceae bacterium | reverse complement strand
GGTGATAATAATTACAACACTTCATTGGGGCTTGAAGCCGGGTTGTCAACCTCAGCAAGTCATACCATTTCGATTGGCTATCGCGCATTGAATAATATTAATTCCGCAGGTGTCAACAATATAGGCATCGGCAGCAATACGCTATCAAATGTTGACTTTGGGAGTGATAATATTGCGATTGGAAAAGATGCAGGATTGGGTATTGTATCAACCGGGTGGAATATCGCTATTGGCAACGGAGCATTAGCAAATGGCGAGGGTGATGGAAGTATCGCTATTGGGTATGAATCGATTTACAATGGTGGAGGATTTAGCAACACTGCTGTAGGAAACTATTCGTTACGGGGCAACACCTGGGGACATAGTAATGTAGGCGTGGGTTATGAATCAATCTATACCAATACAGTTGGTGAAGGGAACACTGCACTTGGAATCAGAAGCCTTTGGAGTACTATTGGGGGATATAATGTCGCTTTAGGAGCCAATAGCATGATTGGTACTGGATTAAGCGGCGCTACTGTAGCTATAGGTGCATCTGCCGGTCATAGCTTAACAAGCAGTTCGGATAATGTTTTTATTGGAGATAATGCGACTGCAACGATTCCTTCCATATCCGGTTCCATTGCCATAGGGAGTACAGCCGTGGTAACCGCTTCTGACCAGGTAAGGATCGGAACTCCATTCACTGCTTCCATTGGAGGGTATGCCGGTTGGACAAACCTTTCAGACGGACGGTTTAAAAAGAACCTTAAAGAGAACGTTCCCGGTCTTTCATTCATAACCAAACTGCATCCCATTACTTATACGCTCGATCTTGATCGCCTCGATAAGGTATTAAATAGGCCATTGAATGAGCAAGCCCGGAAAGCATTCAGAAATGGGGAAAAAGTCCCGGAAAGAAAGCTGTCTTCCGAAGAAGCTGCTGCAAGAGCAAGTAAGGCACAGTATATTCACACAGGTTTTGTTGCACAGGAAGTGGAAAAAGCGGCCAAAGAATTAGGATACAACTTCAGCGGTGTTGATGCGCCAAAAAATGGAAAAGACCTGTATGGTTTACGCTATGCTGAGTTTGTTGTACCTCTGGTGAAAGCTGTGCAGGAGTTGAATGAGCAGAATGCTGCGTTGGAAGAAAGGGTGAAAAGGCTGGAAAAGCTGATCTTAAAAAACTCCTCCGGTAATCAAACGGTGATTCTCTCTGGTGCAAAGCTTGAACAAAATGTCCCAAATCCGTTTACCAGCAATACCATTATTGCATATAATATTCCTGCCGGCGAGGCAACAGGCCGCCTGGTGATCACGGATATGAACGGTAGTGTGGTGAAAGCTATAAATGTCAATAGCGGTGGAAAGGCACAAGTAACTTTGAATAAAGGAACACTGGCAGCTGGCGAGTATATCTATAGCTTATGGGTGGGGGAAACGAAAGTAGATTCGAAGAGAATGTCTGTAAAATAATTTCTATCAAAGCTGCAGGAGTTTTCCTGCAGCTTATTTATTTGATGTTTAAAATTGCAGTTTAACCCCGAAAGCCGGAAAGCTTTTATAAACTCCCCCTTTGTTCCAATTGCCAGGCGCCTGTTGCAATTCAACAGTTGGAGAAAGAGCTGCTGCTCTTTTTTTGTTATGTGCAGAGGAGATAAAAAAGGGAATGCTCACGAGTGAACTGACAACACCGGGACCAGAAATAAGTACAAATGGTACGGCGGCTTCCACTCCACCCTCTTCATGGGAAGCAATAAGGATACCAGTGGTAATCAACGTTACCCCGCTTCCTAATAAAATCCAGCCAGTCGTTTTTTGCCGTTTACTTTTCCGCAGATAGAACTCCTGTGTATGTGAAACAGGAAGCTTTCCTGGTTTGTTCGCTGCTACGGTATTGGTGTTGTTCGACGGTCTGTTGATGACCAGTCCTGCAGTAAAGGCAAACGTACTGATTGGCCGGTATTGTGAATATATATCGTACTTCTCGATAAACCCAAACTTGGTGAAGTGAATGGAAGCATACGGAGCCAGTTTGGAGTTGCTCATGATCCCGATACCGCCGGATAAATAGATCGCTCCTTTCCTGCGGAAGTTAAAATATCCATCCGAAACATTTTCCGAAGGATAGATGCCGTAACCGGGATCGACGCTGGCGAAGAGCCTGAATTTTGATAATGGATAATAATATTTGAGGGAGCCATATACCGGTACATAGACATTGCGGTGTTCTTCGAATTTGATCGGTCTTGTGCCAATACCAATAGAAAGGTTACGCTTTATTTGAAAATTGCCCGTAATTTCTCCACCTATACCCGGGGTTTTGGAGAACACGGCTGAAGCGCCTGTCTGAAGATTGAATTGAGCGGATAGATGCAGGGAAGACAGTAGGGATACGATGAATGCGGTGATGGCTATTCTTTTCACTTGGTTGGACAATTGTAGTCCGAAGATATTACTCTTTAATGACTAAACAATTTGACTGATTTTAATCTCCAGGTAACAATGTAGGTGAAAATACTTAAAACGATCACGTATATTAGTAAACACAAAACCACAGGTTACGATCAGAATGAGAAAAGATCATATCTATAATCTGCAAAGTATTGCCTGTGATCTTTCCGTCTTTTTCTTTTCCTTGTTTCTTTCCGATAAACTCAGGCCATTCCTCGAACGGGAACTGCTCAACCCCAATCAAAGTATGCAACAAGCCAATGCGGCATTAGGTTGGCTGTATATCTCTGCAGCCTGTGCGCAAGCCGTCGGCATGTGGCTTATGAAACCCGCGCTCCATTACCAGATGCATATGGTGAAAGGTCCGTCTTACGGTACCGGCAGTTTCGCCGGCGCAATTTTTCTGTTAGTTATGCATTTCTGCATCTTCGGTGTATTGTTCATTTGGGATGGATTCAGATTTATCTGGGGAAATATGCATGGCTTCAAAATTATATTACCTATCCTTTGCTGCATGATCCCTACCGCCATCGCGATCATTATCTCTTTCCCCGGGAAAAAGCCTCCTGTTCTTAAACTTCCACAATACATCCTGAGCTGGGTCGGAACTCTACTGGTGACGTTCTCTGTTGTCGTCGCTTCACAAGCATGCTGGCATCTGCTGCTCGATGGTGCAAGTGCGGATCTGCATCAATCGTCTGTTGTGGCGAACATCGTTATCATAATTCTTTTCGGGTTTGTATTCCTTCTGTTGTATCTCCCGGCACGGTATGTATTTCTTATTACCGAGTATCATCTATTATGGACCTGGTTACGTATTCTCTCCGTTTTCATTCCATTCGCCTATGCGATATTTAAAGGCTGACCGCCTGCTGCCTCCAAAACTGTGGCCAATAAAATAAGGACGCAGTCTTTCATATCTGATGGAAAGTTATCATAAGGGCAGAAATTAACCGTTTTAACAGATATCTCCTCAATCTGCTCCCCCTCACTGCTTTAACATTTAAGGCAATTGGCTACTTACACTTACTTTTGCAGTCATGCCTACTACCAAACTCCTTTTCGATACTATATTATCCAGGTTAAAGATCAAGGCGCTTAATGAAATGCAACTGGCTTCCATAGATGCCGTCGATAAGCATGATAATGTGGTCCTGTTGTCAGCGACGGGATCAGGCAAAACATTAGCCTATTTGCTGCCCCTGATTAAATTAATAAAGCCTGCAGGCACGAAGACGCAGGCAATTATCATTGTACCCTCCCGTGAACTCGCTTTACAGATCGAGTCCGTGTTTAAAAGCATGGGAACTAATTTGAAAGTAACGTGTTGCTATGGCGGCCATTTAAGAGAAACAGAAGAAAACAACCTGAAGCAACCTCCCTTGCTGCTGATCGGCACACCGGGCCGGCTCGCGGATCATATCAGGAGGGGAAATATCACCACCGACACAATTGAAACACTGGTACTGGACGAATTCGATAAATCACTGGAACTCGGTTTTGCAGATGAAATGTCGTTTATTATTGGTTCACTGCCGTCACTGAAAAAAAGAATGCTGATCTCCGCAACAGAAGCCATAGAAATTCCTGGCTTCATTGGCCTACAGGGTCCGGTTAAACTTAATTTTCTGAATACAAAAGATGAAGAAACAGGGCTTACCATCAAAACAGTACAGAGTGACGGAAAGGATAAACTGGAAACTTTATTCAGGTTGATCTGCATGCTTGGCAACCGCTCAACGATTGTTTTCTGCAATCACCGTGAATCAGTGGAGCGAACCAGCAATTGGTTAAAAGAAAAAGATATCATAAACGTATTTTACCATGGTGCGCTGGAACAACAGGAACGGGATGCTGCACTGTGTAAATTCAGAAATGGGACGGCCAATGTACTGGTAACAACCGACCTGGCAGCAAGAGGGCTTGATATCGCTAATATCCGTTACATCATTCATTATCATTTGCCCTCCGGCGAAGATGTTTTTACACACCGTAATGGAAGAACTGCCCGTATGGATGCCAGCGGTACAGCCATCCTTATTTTATCGCCTGAAGAAAAACTACCTGTCTATATAGATCCCGGAACAGAGAAGATAGAATTACCGGAAACAGTGACGCTACCGGAAAAACCACAGTGGTCAACATTGTTTATCGCGGCGGGGAAAAAAGATAAGGTTAACAAAATCGATATTGTTGGATTCCTTTCCAATAGAGGACAGTTAAAAAAAGAAGATATCGGCCTGATCGAAGTAAAAGATTTTTTCTCGTTTGTGGCAGTGAGGAAAATAAAGATCAGCGGCGCACTGCAACTGATCAAAGACCAGAAAATAAAGAATAAAAAAGTAAAGATCGCGGTAGCTAAATAGGCTATCGTTCCCATTTCCCCCCTTACTGGTTAATAAATGGTAAAAGCAAAATCGAAATGCTTTTTTTTCAATACTTTTATGCCCTATGCAAGGAGGTATACCCCGGAAATCCTTACTGTTTCACTTATCTCTTTTGAGCCTGTATGTGTTGTTCTTTGCCGTTCAACTTCACTTCAGGTATTCTGCCACACAGCCTGATAGTTCGGGCTCGGCTACCGTTTTTGCCCGCAGTTCAGCGAATAAAGACTCCGGTATATCTGTAGATAATGCCGGGAATGATACGGATAAATCGAATATAAGGCTGAATAAGCGCTATTTCCCGGGTCACGGAGTTCTCCTTACTCCTGCACAATTTCCGGTAAAAGAAGAATTTGTTATTGTCTTGCAGTATAGACAAACGATTGTTCCATCTTTACCATCTTTATATCCCGGTTCAAAACGTCAGAGAGGACCTCCCTCCGCCTGTTGATTTTCTTCCTTCTTTTTCATCTGATTACGCCTGACATTCCTGCGAATGGCAGTATTATTAAATCTGCCCGCTATCCGGTAAGGCAAGAAATATAATTGCATTTTACATGTCCAATCGATTTATGCACCGTAGTGCCTATGCATTGCTGTTCATACTTTTCTGCAATTCTTCCATTGCACAGCAAAAGAGTATTAACCTGAGAGATTTATTGTCCGCTGTAAATAGTTATTCCCCTTCCCTTCAAACTGATTCCGCCGCTATCAGGATCAGGGAAGCCCAGGAGCTTGCTACAAAAACCAACCGGCTACCAGCTCTCCGGCTTAATTACCAGGTGGACGCCGGCACCAACAATAACCTGCCCGGAGGGTATTTTACCAATGGAATTGTTCCTGGTAATTCACGCGTGCGGGTAGAAGGCAATTCGAGTACTGTACTGGGCGATCTGGGTATTGCAGGCTTTGACTGGGAGATTTATAATTTCGGGAAATTTGAAGCAGAGCAAAAGGCCGCTCATTCAGACGTGCAGGTGGAACGTGCCAGGTTTGCCCGCAGTAAATATGAAACGCAGGCATACACTATCAGTTACTACCTGCAACTCCTAAGACTGCGAAACCTGTTGAGCATTCAATTGCTGAATATTGAGCGAAATACAGAAATCAGGCAGTCCATTCAATCACTGGCGAAAAGCGGCATTATTGCCGGAGTGGATACAAGCATCGCAGAAGCCGAACTTTCCAAGTCGCGATTGAACTACCTGGAGCTGTCCAACCAGTTCAAACAAGTCCAGTTATTGTTGTCTGCTATCAGCGGCATGGATGCAGAGAATATATTACCCGACACCAGCTTCACCACACAACTATTGCAATATTATGCAGGCGATAGTTTTCAAAAAACAGACAGCACTGTTCACCCAACCATTGATTTTTACAAGTCCGTTTATAACAATAGCCTTGCAAAGGAATATCTCATACAAAAAAGCTATAACCCAAAAATATCATTACAGGCAGCACTTTGGGGGCGTGGTTCCAGCGTGAGTGCGGCTGATGAATTCAGGGATCTGTCAAAAGGACTCGGTTTTGAGCGGGGTAATTACCTGGTAGGTGTAGGCGTGACTTACAACATTTTTGACACTAAACGGAAGAAGCTTCAACTAAATACCCAGCAGGCTGCTACTACTTATGCAGCCAAAGAGTTGGATGAGCAACAGTCTCTGCTGGCACTCAGTATCCGTCAGTCCGATGCGGAGTTGCAAATATCGAGGGCAAGGCTGGAAGAAATCCCTCATCAACTGGCCGCCGCGCAAGCTGCATACAGGCAAAAACTTTCTTTGTATAAAAATGGGTTGACCAATATTGTAGATCTCAATGCGGCGGTCAGCATTCTTTACCGCGCAGAAACAGACTATACTAACGCCAACTATAATTACTGCAGAGCACTATTCCAAAAAGCCGTGAATGAGAACCGGGTGGATGCTCTTTTAAATATGTTAAAATAATTCAAGCCATGTCGCTAGTTTCCTCTGCATTAAAAAGGCCTGTTACAACAGTAGTCGTCACATTAAGCCTGCTGCTATTTTCCGTATTGACGGCCCTCAAAATACCAATAGACATCTTTCCGAAATTAAATCTTCCTACCATTTATGTAATTGAATCATACGGCGGGATGTCCGCTCAGCAAATGGAAGGCTTCTTCTCCACCAGGCTGCAGGATCAGTTTCTTTATGTAAATGGCATAAAAAACATAACCGCCAAGAACATCCAGGGCCTGACGATGCTGAAGCTGAGTTTCTATGAGAACACAGATATGGCGGAAGCATCAGCCCAGGTAGCATTACAGGTAAACAGGGCAATGAAATTTTTTCCGCCAGGTGCGTTGCCTCCGCAGGTAGTTCGCTTTGATGCATCTTCTTTACCGGTAGGTCAATTGGTAATTTCTGGAAAATCACGAAGCCTGAAAGAGATCTATGATCTTGCTGCAACCAGGGTCAGACCTGCCTTCGCATCCATTCCCGGCCTCTCTGCCCCACCACCCTTTGGCGCCAATTCAAGAGCCATCACTGTTAGCGTGGACCCCAATAAGCTCAGAAGTTATAACCTGACCGCTGATGAAGTCGTTAACGCTTTGGCTAAATTCAACGTAATGTCACCTTCAGGTAATCTTCGCCTGGACAATTCCATGTACCTCACCACTATCAATACACTCATCAAAGAAGTGGACGGGTTTGGCGATATTCCGATCATTTCAAAAAATGGCGTACCCGTTTTAATAAAAGATGTAGCCCGTGTGGCAGATGCTGCGGATATAACTGTCGATTATGCATTGATCAACGGAAAACGTTCCGTTTACATTCCGGTGGTCAAAACCGCCGATGCTTCCACCTGGGAAGTAGTTCAAAACCTGAAGAGCAAATTGCCGGAAATGCAAAGCTTGTTACCTAATGATGTGCAATTGTCCTATGAATTTGACCAATCTGTATTTGTTGTTAATGCTGTGGAGAGCCTGATCACAGAAGGTGTATTGGGTGCATTGCTCACCGGGTTAATGGTATTGCTTTTTTTGCGTGATCTCCGGAGCAGTCTTATCGTTGTTATAACTATTCCCGTTTCCATTCTTATCGGCGTGTTGCTGCTCAGTTTGTTTGGTCAAACGATCAATATCATGACATTAAGCGGGCTTGCTCTCGCAATAGGTATCCTTGTGGATCAATCGACCGTTACCATTGAGAACATCCATCAACACCTGGAAATGGGAAAAAATAAACGGCTGGCGATCTTTGATGCCTGCCGCGAAGTGGCGTTTCCGCTGCTACTGATCCTCCTGTGCATACTGGCGGTTTTTGCTCCTTCTTTCCTGATGTCTGGTGTACCCAAAGCAATGTTTCTGCCTTTGTCACTCTCTATTGGTTTCACCATGATCGTTTCTTATATCGCCGCACTGACTATTGTACCCATTCTTTCCAACTGGATGATCAAAACGGAAAAATATCAGTACCATCACGGGGCATTACATGCACATGCAGGGCAGGT
>CBHEUU010000174.1:0-8301 GCA_965990355.1 uncultured Chitinophagaceae bacterium | reverse complement strand
AATCGGCTACCCACGCATTGGGTTGACTGGTTGGCCGGGCAATGCCATTCTTTAAATTGGAAGCGGGGAAAACTGCAACCGGTGTTTTAAATGACATGGCGAAATTATGCCCCAGCGGCCGGCGTTGCGGTATCCAGAATTCAAAAGAATCCACACCGATATCTTCTGTAGGTTCCTGCCTGCCAAAATTGGATACTGCTTTATTGTTCGTATTGAACACCGATAATATACCGGTAACCCTTTTTGAAGTAAAGGGAATACTTACCAGCTCATTTTTCCGGAATACAATAAATGCATAAGCTGCATGTGTCATTTCATTGGTAAAATGAAGCGGCAGGCAATTTTTTCCTTCGCTCAGCTGTATGGTCTTCGCTTCTATCAATACATCCGGCGTATGATGATCGGGCTTGCTGCTGATACGCAACTCTATATCGAGAGTGGTTTTCTCTTTGGCATAAGCATGAATATTCAATTCAGTGATTTTACCCTTATTTAAAGGAATCATCTGGGCCCCGGAAAAAAGTAATTGAAACAACCCGGCATCTTCCGGAAATGCCTGCAGCTTCAGCTCACTGGATGCATGAATCGTTGCCTTTTGTACCAGATCATTTTCGTCTTTAAGAATTATGCCTGGAATATGCTGGCCCATTCTGATCAGGCTCTTTTGCAACACGCTCACCGGAACTGTTAAGCCGATTTGCTTTGGTAATATATTTTCCCGCGCAGCTATCACGGCCGCCATCCCCACTGCCTGTCCCACATAAGCGCTCGTGGCCATCACACGGGATGAACCAAAGGCAACATGCGATGCACTGATGATGCGGCCTGCAATAAACAGGTTATTGATGTTACGGCTATAAAGACATCGGTACGGGATCTGGTAAATACCTTTGGGATGCCATTGATTGCAACCGGGTTTTTCGCTGAACACGCCATCCGCTGGATGCAGGTCAATGCTCCAGCCACCATCAGCTACTGCATCCGGATGCTGGCGCTGCTCTACAATATCCTTTTGCGACAACATAAAATCACCTTCAAAGCGACGGCTCTCTCTTTTGCCCGGTATATGACCTACCCACTCGAGGGTCAGGTTTTCAGCTTCGGGAAAATTGCCGGAATTTTTTATGTAATTCCACACACCATATATTACTTTCCAGAGTTCCCATTTTATTTTTTCCGTATCGTGTACAGTATCCAGCCGTCCGCCGTATTCAATCCACCATAAGCGGCAACCATCTTCCTGTGAATTAAAACTCTTATACCGCGGTATCTTTGTAATATCGGTCAATGCAAAAGATGGAGGAATAAATTTTACAGGCTGTCCTGTGTCCCTGGAATAGAAATACATGGAATGACCAAGCAATTCTCCATACGATTTTGAGGGTGCGAACTTTTCATCAAATTCGTCCTTTGATTCAGCACCCATTCTGAACGCAGCGCCCGATAAAAAACCAACGACACCATCACCACTGGCATCACAAAAAAGATTTGATTGTATAGTGTATAGCGTACTGTTCTGGCTGCAGAAAGCAGTAATACCACTAATCGTATCTGCATCTTTTTTCTCTACCTGGAACACAGCAGTATTCAGCAACAGTTGAATGTTGGGTTCATCAGTTACCTTTTCCAATAAGATCGTATCAAATATCAATGCATTGCCTTCGGGGTTTCGGTACATGTTCTCAACAAGTATTTCATTAATAACGCCGCCTTCCCTCGCCCAGCGGTTATTATTACCCATGTGCGAAGTGGCTCCTAATACCCAAAGCCTTACTTCACTCGATGAGTTTCCTCCAAGCACGGGCCTGTCCTGCACCAGGACAACCTTCAATCCCGACCTTGCTGCCGTTATAGCACAACACACTCCTGATAAGCCACCTCCAACAATAACAAGCCCGGTACTTAATTTTATTGTATGTAGTGATCGCTGCGATATTCCTTCTTCTTTAATCATAATTTTTTGTTTCCTTGTAATCAATATCTCTTTTCAGACAAAACAGTTTCTTCCACGGAAGTCTTCTGCATCGAAATGGTCAATAACTGAACTTTTATTTTTCGCGTTGCCCTTAGAGGAATAATGGCTGACAGCAAAATGACACCTGCAATAGCAAGCACCAGCATTTTGCCTGAAGTGCTTACAAAGCTTATCCCAATCAGTAATAGCGATGTAAAGGCCAGTGCAAATGCGATGACTCTTAATCCAAAAAGGTTTTGCTTTAAAATAGCCGCCTTTTCATCAGGTGTCTCTTCAGCCAGGTTCATTTTCTTTTCCTGCCTGGATGAACTATACCGGATGTAATCAGCACTTACGTTTTTCCCTGCTAAAACAAATTCATTTACTATCAATAGCAATAATGGCAAACCTGTTCCGAGCAACATTTCCTGCGAACGGTTCAACTTTATTTCCAGTAAATACGGTGCTATAAATTTGAATATGCAATTGATCAGCAGGCAGGAGGCTGAGATAATGAAAGCTTGTTTGCCGCTCAGCTTTTTTGAAAACAATGCCCATAAAGCAGGCAGTAATAAAGGCCCGCCGGTAATAGCTGCAATAGTTAATACCACTTCAATCATACCACCTGCAGCAGGCACCAGCAATGCTATCCCTATCATTCCTAAACCCAGTAACAACGATGAAAGCCGGGCTACCATCATCAATGATTTGTCAGAGGCATGAGGTCTGAACATACCTTTATAAATATCATTGGTGATAATAGCAGAAGTGACATTAAGTGTAGTGTTTGCCGTAGCCGAAGTAGAGAAGTACATACCCGTAAGCATCAGGCCCATCAGGCCGGGAGGCAATACCAGTTTACATACCTGCAAATAAGCGTTTTCAGCATTAAGCCCCTGCAATGATGGATCGATGCTTTTGTATATCATAGGCGGCAGCATCCATATTACGGGGCAAATAATATACAGGCCCGCAAACAGCAAGGCTACTTTTTTGGATGCCTTTGGCGACTCTACGCTTGTGTAACGTTGCACAAAGGTCCAGTTGCCACCAATAAAAGTGATGCTATACAAGGCAAAGGCCAGAATAAAACCAATGGTATATTCTCCATTCAGCAGGTTAAAGAAATCATCAGGTACTTTACTTGTAAAAGCAGTCCATCCCCCTGCGGAATTAAGTGCTAACGGCAATACCAGCAACACGCTGGCAGTTAACACCACAAACTGGAGAATGTCCGTCACCATCACCGCCCATAAACCTCCCACTGCCGTATAAGCTATCATCATAATTCCCAAAACGATTGTACTCGGTACCAGTGGAAAGCCAAGAGAACTGCTAACCAGTAAGGCTACCGGATACAACACAGATCCCTTACTAAACAGTGATACCAGTAAAAAAATGTACATATAAAATTTTTGCACCGCCCCACCCAATCGTTCTTTAATAAATTCTGCCGCAGTAAATGCACCGGTTTTTTTCCAGCGTGGTGCCAGTAATAATGCGGTTACAAGTCCACCCAGCGCCATCATCCATTGAATAGTGACTGATACCCATCCGTATTTATAAGCAATAGAACCCCACGCTACAAAAGTGCCTGCTGAAAAAAAACTCATAAACAGTGACAGGCCGCCAATAAACCACGGCACAGATTCGCCACCAGCAAAAAACGATTTCATGTTTCGTCCCGTGCGGGCAAACAGCATGCCTATTACCAGCACAAAAGCACTGAAAATAAAAATGACCAGCGTATCAATTGTCTTGTCCATAAGTTTAATTCTGCAAAGAATATGTTTTGCTCTTTAATACCTTTCCATTCATATCTACTGATTCTAATTTAAACTCTATTTTTTCACGAGGGTTTTCCAAATGGATATCAAACTCAAACGGATAGCCAAAATCATCTTTTCTTTTCCATTCTCCCGAACCTATGCGGTATTCAATAGAAACCTGTTTAAAATCCTTATCTGTTTTGTCGGTAAATACATAGCCATCCGAAAATTGGGGGAAAGTAGTGATGAGCATCCCTGTAACTGTGCCGAACCCTTCTGTATTTTCTTCCCTTAAAAAACTATTATTACTTGCTGAAATTTTCGATTCAGTCATCTTTTTAAACAGTGGCACTTCAACTTTTAATCCTTCAATTTTGTAAGCAGTCAATCCCTGTGCTGACACTTCAGCCTCCAGCAATCCATCCTTACAAGTTGCTTTTGCAGTTTTGCCATCAGCATAATAAATGGTTACAGGATATACTTTTCCTTCTATCCAGGGAATAATATCCGGATTCAACCTTACAAATGATTTCTTCTCACTATTAGAAGTATTTGTGAGTATTACATAAAAATCGTTCTCCGCAATACCCAATACATGATTAAATGAAACATTAGTGGATTGAACAGCACCCGGAGGTAACCATAACCTTACATTCTTATTTCCAAACACAGTTCCCAGTTTACTGCCATATACTTTACTGCTGAGATAGGCATAACCGGGAGCATACACCGCAGGAAAATCAATCTTTCCTGCCGAACGGTAATACACATCACTCACTAAAAAATCGATCAGCAATGTTATATGCGGAAAAATATGATTGTGGAAAAGTGCATTGTACCTGATATCCCAATACCCGTGCATGGCATAGTTGGCAAATTGATACACATTTGTATGCAATGAAGTATAGTAATACCCGGGAAACCCTGCATAGCGGCCAAGTATTGCATTATAGGCTGCAGTTTTTAAGAGGCTATCCTTTGCGAGATAAGCAAGTTTTAAAAACCATGCCGGATGGTGCGTGAGCATAATTGGCCCGTTGCCGTAAGTATACGGTTGCTCGGGAGGAAGTCCAACCAGCGATGTTTGCCAGGCAGGTACTTGCTGCTCAGCCAGTATAGTAGTATCATTAAACCCTGGCAAAGCTGCATAACTGTTTATCTTATACCGTTTAGCTATAATGCCCTTTACATAGCCGCCTTTGTTTACAGTAATATTTGAATCTGGCGCCATGGGATTAGATCTTGTCCACAGCACCATCTGCCTTGCTGAAACGATTGCCATATCAAGATATGACTGCTGCTTTGTTTCTTCATAGAGCTCTAACAGATCGTATAACTTAGGTGTGAAATCAGTAAGGAAAGCAGATGCTTTATCTCTCAATCCCGGATCATTGGTAAAAATATCCGGAAATGGTTTCCAGCTTTCGAGATATGCATCAGCACCTTGCTTTGCTTTTTCGAGGTCTGCCGGATTTTTAGAAACACGATAGAGATATAAATAATCCTGCCAGCTACCACCACCCGTTTCAGTATTTAAATTCAGTTTGCGTGGTTTCCCAAACAAACGTTTCAGTTCAGAAAGAAAAGCAGGTGTTTGTCCATTTGTCATTTGGTATAATCCGCTAAGCTCTCCGATCTCTACGCAGGGGCCCTTCAAAAAATGCGAAGGGCTTTGAATTTTCTGTGCCTCATCAACAGTGTACAAATATTTCTCCCGGGACATTACATATTCCATGGTAGGCAATGCCCGGCGGCTATAAATTTCTTCATTACCGGTTACCATAGCCACACCCAGCTGGTGTAATGCTGATACTACTTTAACAGTACCGACCGCGTCCTGCACATAGTCAAATCCCTTCAGGCTATCAATCCAGCCACCATAGCGATCATTCATCGCCATATTGATAATATTATCGAGTGTTTGATTCAGTGATACAGAAGCATTCTGCCTTTCGGTTTTATAATGAAATATATTTTTTAGAATGTGATTTAATCCCGCATACCAATCGCCTGGTTGAAGTATATAACGGGTCTTGAAAGAAAAATTTTGCCCGGGTTCCATCAGGGAATTTTCACCACCGGGGATGGGAGCAAATACCATGGGCTGCGCTTTCCCGCCGGCATTTCTCAATAAAAATCCATACCGGGAGTTATTCAGTTTTGCAAACCGGTAAGGTATTTCTGATGGGTCCGGAGCAATACCTTCGGTGAAATTTCCATCATTTGTAAATGTTGCGGCAGTTGTAGCGAACTGCTCTGGAGTCATGTAAGATTTCTCAGGAAACCTTCGCCATGTCCAGATCATTGGTTGATACAGGAATTGCAGGGTTGATGTATCTTTTGCGGCAAGCCCGGCAAACCCTACTGAGTACCATGCTTTCGCAGCCACCTGCAAATTTGTTTCAATAACCGGAGTTTCATTTCCAGGAGGAAGTAAAACATCCAGTTGTGCTGTAAACGAAGCATTTTTTTTGAAAGAAAAACGGATCGTCGTTGCATTCAACTGGCTCACAGCAGCAGCCTGCAGCGTAAATATTTTAGCAATCTTATAAAAATCCAGCTCACCGGTAGTATCACTCAACGATTTTTTTTGATCCTGTGGATTTTTCCAGGCTAGTTGAGGTGAAAGGTTATTGTCAGAGCGTTTTAAAACCACACGGGGATCCTGCATTGCCTGCAGTACCTGTATTGTTGGGGTTAGTGTTCTCGCACTTTTCGCTTCATTCAAAACCGATATACGAATAGATTTTGCAGTTACGTTGATTTCATAGCGCTCATTCTTTAATGTATACGATTTATCCTGCGCACATAAATCTGCGCAACTGCAAAATCCCAAAATAACAAGACTAATATATTTCAGTTTATGCATGAAATTTTACAGTGATTTTACAGTGTCAGAATAAATAGATTTACCATTTTCATTTAAGGTCAACATCCTGAACTCATAGCTTTTCTTTGCATCAAGTCCATTCAGAAAATAGCTATTGATCTGTGAAGCATTTATAGTTCTTTGCTGCCAGGTTTCCGTTCCCGAAATTTTGTATTCCAGAATATAACCAGTTGATTTTTTCTGGGGTTCAAAAAACACGATTGCTTCTTTCTGTTGTTTCACAACACCTCTTATCAAAGGTTTAGCTGGTAATTGACCGCCATCAGGTATAACTTTAATTTCGTTACTCCAGGGACTGGTGTAGTTATTCGATTTCCAGGACCGTATCTGATAGTAATAGGTTTCTCCATTCTTCAACCCAGGCACAAACAATACACCTTTATTAGAAGTTTGAAGGGTTTTAGCTCCGGCATAATCGCCTGGCTTTGTAGTGTACTGAACCTGGAAGAGATAATCTTCGTCTGTTGAAGGATACCCTACAAAAAAACCATTGTTTGCAGGTTCCGTGTAAATCACCAGGGGCGCGGGGTATTCTGTCTCAATTTTTACATTGCCAGGGGCTGGCTCGCTTTCACCTGTTGAATTAACAGCAACCACTGAAAGTTTATATTGCTCATCTACATTCAAACCTGGTACATTAATATAATCATTGAGAGTAGGAAGTGTTTCTTTTACTACTCCATTTCTTTCATATTTAAGCTTATAATAGCCGGCACTTGAATTCCTTTCAAATACTACACGTATTTCTGCGGCGTTGGCTCTCAGGTTATTCATCATGGTCCTATAGCCATCCGTATAAATAATTTTCGGGGCCAATGGTTTTTTAAAGAAAACCGTGGTATCAATAAGCTGATAGTTTAAGGGTGAACTCAGAGACACCTGTAATGCGTAGGCATTGTCCGGCATATCCCAGGTAATCGGGTAAGTTAAAGTAGCATCGCCAGGTTGAATTACCGGCAGCGTTTTAAATCCACCAGAAATAATATTTCCCTCAATGGAAACAACTTTCCAGATCAATTTATACTGATCCAGGAGGTATGCAGGAAGATCCAGCAATTTTCGCGGACTGATAGAAACCGTTGCTGTGGATTTTGTTCCCACAACAACATTCTCCACTTTAAATTCCCTTACAGGCGCATATTCTTTTTGAAAAGAATACCATGCTTTCTTTTTTTGCCTGAATACATCAACTACCCCCCAGGCCCGGTTTTCCGAAAACTCTTTTGTGCCTGGAAAGGAACTTCTATAGTCGTTGAATGTCCATAGTGAAGCTCCCATAAGATAAGGTTTAAAACGAATAGAATCTATCAGGGATTTTGCGTCGAGATCACCATCTAAATTCTCCGTAAACTGGTTATATCCAAATTCAGTAAAGAACAATAATTTTCTTGGGTAAAACTCATGTATTTTATCAACTGTTGACCCGATTCCCTTTCCATAGCCGTTAATCAAACCCATATCCGAAAACTGGAGGGGATCATTATTGTATCGGCTCGCGGTATGACTAACCATAACCGCTAACCGCGTAGAATCCAATTCCTGTGCATTCTTTACCGCGTCGCTCACATAATCATTTACACCCGGATATTGACCGATCTCATTTCCGACACTCCAACCAATGATAGAGGGATGATTGAACTGCGTGTTGATCAATCTCGTTAACCATTCTTTTGGAACAGGGCTATTCT
>CBHEUU010000173.1:0-8303 GCA_965990355.1 uncultured Chitinophagaceae bacterium | reverse complement strand
CTTCTACAATAGAAGGGATCATGGTTGTCATTCCGCAAAGCCGTGGTGGCATATTGGATGGGGCCGGCGGCACGCTTACTACTGGTGTGCGCAGGCGTTGACTGGAAAGTTTTGGTTTGTTGGCAGGGGTAATATTAAACTCGACACTGAAATTATCTTTCGCCCATTGATCAAGCTGAGCATAATCAGTGAACGATGTTTTATAATACAGGTTGAAAAATTCTGCAAACACTTTGTCTGCATTGGCCGGTAGACCATCATAATAATACGCATTGAATACTTTCTTCGCATCAGCTACACGGGCAGCAGTTAATTCGGGATTATCATCGCAAACCGGCGGCGCTTCACCACAACCTGTAAATACCCTTTGTATATCATTCCATGTATACTGCACCCGGCTGGTTAATGCGCGGTTGAACATACGGCTGTACACATCTATACAAGCCTGTTTCGGCATTACTACATTATTGAGTGCAAGGTTGTGATCGGCTATAAAACGTTGCACTTGCTGGCAGGAATCCTGCGGCAAAGTAGTACATACATCCAACGCCTGCCCGCAAAGGCTCAGGTAATTCACCTGAATATCATACCAGGTTGCCGTATCACCGATATACTGATTGTAGAATTGCGTGAATGCGAGCTGACAATCACTTCCAAAGAAATAAGAAGGCTGCGGGTATAATTTTTTGAACTCCTGGTAGATCTCCTGAAGTTTCGCACAGGATACAGGCACATCCTTTTTACAGATTAATGGCTTCTTGCCGCAATACTGCACATAAAGCGCCATAATCTGGTCAAACGAGTAGGAGAACCCAATACTATAACTGACATTAAAATATTCGTTGAAACCTGCTGTAAAATTGGCTTCGCAATTCGATACATTCGGGTCTGGGCTGCCATAGGCAAGGTGCATATCCGCGTATTCTGTCATCTTTTCACAACTCAGTTCATGACGGCACAAGGTCAGATACGTTCCACATACCTTTTTATACAGGGCCTGGATCTGCTCAAAAGAATAACTGGTTCCCAGATTATCATTCACAAACCATACAAAGCAATCGTCACAGAATGTTTCGCTGAGAGAGTCGAGTCCTGAACCATTACAAGCCGCTGCGCCTGCATTCTTATAAGTCATCAACAGGTTAGTCAGTGTTTTGCAGGTTATTGGTGGCTGACAGGGCAGGTTGATGATACCACAAGCACGGTAGAGGCTGTCAATTTGTATTGCATTAAGGCCGGTGTTCATTACACCGTTGAAATAAGTCATCCAGTTGCCTTCGCAATCGTCACCTAATTGGTCCGGCCTATGGCAACCTGTCCAGCTATCCAGCACTGCCTGCAGTTTACTGCAATCAAACTGGCTGCAAACGTCCAGTGATCCGCCACAAAGTGAATTATACAGGTTCTGTAATTCCGCGAATGTATAATCTGTGCCAAACCAATCATTGAAGTGATCTTCAAACAATGACTGGCAGTTTCCTGCAATGCTGATTGCAGTTCCATAACGAACATAAAAACTGTCGATCACCTGCTGGAATCTGGGACAGGTCATTTCAGCCTGGCACACATCGGGCAAATGGCCACAATGCTCCATGAACAGGGTTTGAATCTGCGCAAAAGAGTATGCTGTGCTGAAAGCTGAATTAAAGAACGATGTAAACGAAGCCTGGCAGGCGGCGCCATATAAAGTGTCACTATGTGTTTGGTAATATACTGCCACTATAGAATCCAGCTTATTGCATGACCAAAGGCTGTCGTAAGAACTACAGGTCTTTTCAAATTCCAGATAGTCTGCCCATGTTTTACCAAGACCGGTCCGTGAATTCATGAACTGCTGGAACATCATGTTCTTGTTCAGTTGTGCAGCATCATCGCCGGGGTTGGCGTAAATAACCTGGTAACCCGGATAAAGGGTTTTAAACTCTGATTTCAACCGGCTGTAATCCTGGCAATCGATACAATTGCTTGCATTCGATCCACAAGAGAAAATACCCGGAACTGTAATTCCCTCTTCATAGAATTTGCAATTACTGCTGCAACCTGCAATAAGCTGATCAATCAGCGTCTGGCTGATGCTTACTCCATGTTGGTATTGCAGGAACTGACTCAGGGTACCTGTATAACCGGCCTGAGTTTTCTCCGCCTGGAATTCGGTCAGTTTAGTACAAACACACTCATCCTGCTGCGTCAATACAACATCATCGCCTAATGGCGGTTGTGTTTCATAAGGAGGCGGGAAATCTACCATATATGGATGGCAGGTCTCGGATTCTGCTATACTGTATTTAGCCAGGACTTGCCTGATCACCTGTTCAAAAGAAGATGGTTGTATCCCCGTTGCAGGATTCACAGTGGAAGAACCCATTGGGTGATCGGCATCGATGCCTTTCATACAAACCGCTTTCAATCCTGCAGTAATCTCATCGATAATATCCTGACGTGTTGCAAGCGCATCACAGGCAGATAATTTATTAACCCATGCACTGATATATCCATCGCAGGTAGCTTCAAAATAAGGCGCCATTGCATCTTCTGTCTGACCTACCACATCTCCAGGATTAGCAGTACCTCCGCCAGCTATTATCTGGACTGCAGGCGGTAAAGACGTTCCCAGTTCATCAAAATCCAGAACATTACCAAATCTTCTCTGGTAATGGTTTTGTTCAATAAGATCATAGTTAACCACAGGACCATAACGCTTCAGGTAGGCATTAATAAGATTCTCTTTTTCGGCGATATAGAGGTTCCTGAACACCTGCCATGTTTTGTTCTTATCACTTTCGCAACCAGCCGGGAAGGTGAAAGGCGGAATACTGGATGGCTGGTTCATGCAAGCGGAAGAAACAGGGTCAGGACAATTACCCGCAATCCAGGCCAATTGCCAGAGCGTTTTGCCACTTGTTCCATATCCCTGGGTAAGATTCTTGTTCATGAACTGACCATAGGTCATTGCAAGCGCGTCATCATATTTCGCACCTTCTGTACCGGAGAAGAAGGGATCGTTTGCCAGCAGGTTATTAATAAAATTCTGGCTCACGGCTTCATCCCAGGTTTCAATACCCAGCATTACTGCATCACGGGTATAACTGGTCTGCAGCTTTTCTTTGGCATATTTGTAGCGTTGATATTCCGGGTGATAATAAATAAGATTCTCGGCCCATCTTTCCTGGAATACTGATGCAAACTGGTTGAACTCTTCATCAGTTTGGCCTGCAGGTGGATTAGGGATCAGTTCTCCGTCAGCTGCATTACCAGCTTCATTCGGGTAGTAGGGTAAAATTGAACCATCCACAGCACGCGGCACCGTGTAGGGGCGAACAGGATTTGTGGTACCAACAGGATTGAAAATATTATAAAGACGCGTTGTGTTTGTTTCATATAGGTATTGCCCCTGATTAATATTTCCATTTTGTCCGTCAGCCAGTCCTATCACATCATTCATGTTGCCGTTACCATTAATATCTTCATCCAGCAATGCATACTGGCCACGGCCGGGAATCATGTCATCCAGCATGATTCCGTATAACAAGTCGAGCTTGTTCTCTGGCGCATTGGTAGCGCAAAGAGCTTCACATTCTTCCAATGCGCGATCATAAGCCTGCCTGATCTCCGCCTCATATTCCACTTCTGTATTAGGGTCCTCAATTCCCTGTTCTAAAAGAAACTGCTCGCGGAAGGCTTCGTAAGATCCACCAAGATTCGTCATGCAGGCAGTGCAACTGTAATTAGTTCCATTACAATCACTGTTTGCGATCATGATAGCGTATTGTTCGTCAAAATAATTCTGCAGCGTTTTACAGATATTTTTTTGACGGAACACATTCTCCCTGTACCAATCCTGCGCAGATTTACTAAGAGTAAGTGTTTTGGTAATATTATACTCCCCTTCCGGAAGAGTGACGTTAAAATCAAGTGTTATTGCTGCCGGAGTTGTAGGACAATCAGTATTCAGCGGGAAACTGATATCATTTTTTGTTTGCACGATCGGCTCTGCCAGGCAACTGCCCGTAATACGGATTTCCAGATCATAATAACAATCGTAACAAACCGTTTGGCCCGGAGGATTGCAAGCCTGTATTTCTGCGCTCTGAGGGCCAAGTTCATAGTGAAATTCATGTAAGCCTGACCTGGAAACAAGCAAGGTACTGGAAGATACAATACTTCGGTCCTTTACGATATTATTACCCTGGCCCAAAAGATTTTTTGTCATGAACTGGGCTCTTTCGCTTACATCATCCAGGTTAGTGGGACGCACACCGGCCAGCGCAGTAGCAACCGTTCTGCCATGCATATCTATATAACTTACACTATACTGTGCATTGGCATCACGAACCATGTTCTTAAAATAATGATCTGCCGCTCCTGCTTCTGTACCAAACAAAGCATCAAGCTCTTTCTGATCAGGAGTGCCATAGAAATAACGGGTTTCTTTGGAAGTGATCTCACTGCCTGGTTTGTTATTGATCTGGAACATAGGCCCTACTCCACCCTGCAAAGCGATCCGCCCGGTGCCATCCTGTGTGTATTGTGTTTCAGAGTAGGGATAACCGTGTGCAGAAGGGATGTACTGATGAAAGCCGGAGCCAACCAGTTCATTGTTGGCCGAATAATATTTCGAACTACCGGTTGTGCTATCCAATATAGGTGATACCACTTCACAAAGTGCCTGCATCCCTGGCAGTTTATCATAAATGTCTTTAGGATAATCAGTAGACTCAAACCTGTTAAAGTTTTTTGCAAATGCGATCACACCACTGATGGTAGGCGCCGGAAGAATATTGATAGCCGGTCTTCCCTGGTAATCATACATCGTTTCAGCTACTATAGTTGTTCCGGTTACATTATCCTTGGTAACCGTTTGTCTGCTTCGAAGTGACCCATCATAGAACTGTACTACTGATTTGCGTTTCCCATCTTCCGCATACGTAGTAGTAGCCTGCCAGTTTAGCTGGCTCTCGTAGCCATTCGTGTAATGATATTCTTTTAGTGTACTCCATTCTCCTTCATATATATTTCCGTCTTCTGCATACTGAACTGGTCTTATGCGATAACAGAGATAGCCCTCATCATCATAGAACAGAGGTATTTTATAAGAAGCTGACCCGGCCGTTTCTGACATCTGACCTGCAGGAATTGTAACGCGACTGGAATTATTCTTAAACACCAGGGCAGGATCAAGTGCTGATCCGCTCTCATATCGCTCTCTCGCAGTAGCATCTATCCAGGCCCATTCAATATCAAAGTGCGTATGTCCTTTGCTGCCATCTGCATCCCAGTCTATTGCCAGTTCATTATCCGTTTTCACACCTGGATCAAAAGGAAGAGCATCGTCGATAAATGTAAAGTCCCGTTTTATACGCATACGGTTTTCCAGCATCAGTAACTGAAGTGCACCTGTAGGAAGCCCGGTTGAAACACTTGTTATTTTAACTTTTACTTTCCGGGCATTATCGAAAATATAAGAACTGCGGGCATCATATTTCACACCCTGACCTACATTATATGTAACAGTGAGGGAGAGACTTATTGGGTCATGATCAACCCCATTCTTATCTGTCCAGCTTAAATCAAAGCCAACTGTGCAGGTAAAGTTCTGCCCTACAAACACACTTCCTCCTTCTATCACCTTTAAAGCAATTGTATTAAGATAGACATCCCTGGAAGGGTTGGCTATTTTTGCCAGCCATGCCGGATCATAATAATGCACATCCACTGTCTCCATTTCAGTAGGTGAGGCAAGTTCTCCATGTGATCCACGGAAAACAGTTACCCGCTCCACGTCATCGGTGGCTTTTGCCTGAATGGCAATTTGAATACTCAGGAAAAACAGGAGCAGCAACTGGCCTGCTTTCATCAAATTTTTTCTGCCAAACAATAATTGCATTATCTATTGCTTTTGGTTAACAGTCGGTCTTAAAAATTCCTTCCTTATTCTTACAATTAATACGGCGTTCCGCTACCAGGAGGCGGTGAACTCAACTCTGGCGCATCATCCACACTTTCACCTTCAATCCCATTTGTCAGGAACCGATAGCCTCTATATTTTGCAGTTGGCCGATAATATCGTTTCGTTCTATCGTAAGTAGCATAATTTGCATCATTAAACACACTGAGATCATTTACCGGGTGATAATCGGAAAAGATGATCGACATTCTTTGCAGCATCGGCTTCACCTTCACTTTGCTTAAGAGTGAATCAGGTATTTCCGTCAAATCAAATTCCCCTTTCATGGTCATATCGAAACGAAGCGGGTAATAAGAAACCGCCTGGTAATACATGGCAAAACGGGTATAAGGAAGATTAGGGAACCGTGCATTGAACTCGATAACCCTGGTGGCGCTGTCCTGAACATACATTGTGATCACATAAGAAGTATCATACCAGGAAATGATGGAATCAGCGAATTCCCTGACAGGGAACCTTGTGCTGTTCGAAACAGGATCTTTTGTCATCATCAGCATCTTCGAATCGTTATCTATGTTGTAGACAAATGAATCTGTTTGTATAAATTCCACCTGCTCGAGCCGGGAATACATGTTCTTATGATTTAAAATGTAGTTGCCATACACTTCGGCATGTTCAAATTTGCCGAACAGCGTATCCGTATCGTAGACCATGCTGACATTAAATCCCAGGTAAGATGAGCTATCAAAAACCTTGTTGATCCTGTACATCTCAGCTTTTGCTGAATCAAGATTGGGCGACTGGGCCATTAGCCAGGAACTGGTCAATACACTTGCCAAGATCAGCGCAATTCGCAATATGAACTTCATATTCCTTTTCATTTAAAGGTTTATCGTATTTTTTTGTAATGAACTCCGGGTTTCGGTAATTGTCTTAACCCCTTGTCTTGTCTCTTTCTTTACGCGGGCTGGCGTTCCTTCATCATCGTATTCGTAGAAGGTGGCAAAATTGTTTTCATCCAGCTCTGCAGCCAGCCGTAAGGTGACCGGGTCATAAACGAACGACTTCATATTGGCATTGAATGGATGCAATCGCAAATCATCAATGAATAGATCAACATTAGATGGAGCATTCCATTCCAGTTTAAGATCATTTGTTGATAAAGGCACATCAAATACCGCTTCAAATTGCTGCCAGCCTTCTATTACCCTTTCTTTAGGAACAAAATTGGCGAGTACTGTTCCGGTACTTGTTTTAACAGACATATTAAGACCTGTATAGCTCGCGCACTGGCAGGCAGGCCCACCTTTCTTCACCCACATGCTGGCCACCATTTTTTTACCTGGTATCAGGTTTAAAGAATCAACAAGATGATGATTAATGGCCTGGATGGTATCCGGTTTTTCACAATAGATAGTTGTCTCTTCATAGCTGCCATCAGCAAGAGATTCCTGCCCTTCCGGATAGAAGTGCTGAGGAGGAATGGTTGTAAATGGAGCAGTCGGATTAGTGGTTCCATCAGGATTGGGTTTTCTCCAGAGCAGATTAATGCTGCCATAAGAGCTTGCCTGGAAAAGTTGTACTTCGATATTATAGAGTTGTCCGCGGGTCAAGTGAATTGGAGTAGAAGAACTCGACCCACCGTATGTCTGATCCAGTACAGTCGCTCCATTAATAAATACTTTCCGTTGATCATCGCCTGGCGCATTAAATAGATAGTTTCCGGTAATATCTACTTGAAGCAGACCTTTCCATTTTACCGATATGTTGTTACATTTAGTCAACTGAGGAGGAAGATTTCCGTGATCTATACATCCATTTCCATCATGTGCATCCTGACCGCGAAAGTTCAGGTACACATACTCATCTACCCGCGATGTCACCGGATTGGCAGTTCCTGGTAAACCGAAATATGGAACATCATAATAATATCCTTTGAGTCCGATACCCTTCATATTCAATGTATAAATCAGGTATGGGTTTTTCAACATTTTGATTCTGACATCTGGTCTGGGCTCTGCATCATCTTCCGAAACTTGCAATGGCACATCAAAACTCAAACCTGAAGACACTTTGAAGCTGTACTTACCAGTATGAGCTTCTGCTGAGGAGAGAGCCGCTGGAGTAATACCAGTGGTAAAGTGACGATGATGCGGATTACAAAATGGACCGCACGGTGTGTCTTCGTAATCATAATCTTCAAAACCATCATAAGCAGAAAGGCGTAAACGTGAGTTATTTACTACTGCTATTGGCAAAGTTTCTTGGTATCCATAAATACCGGCATTATAGCGGTTCAGCGCATCATGATTTTCCAGTTCAGCGCCTTTTCGGTTGTATTGTGTTATCACAGAGTTCCAAACCCATCTTGCATCTGAAGTGGATCCAAGTTTTTCTT
>CBHEUU010000172.1:0-8314 GCA_965990355.1 uncultured Chitinophagaceae bacterium | reverse complement strand
CGTGAGTTCAATTCTCATCAACGGCTCATCCTACGGCAAGCTCAGGATGAATAGAGCTAAAAATGGTGAACAGAGGACTGAAAGATGAAGTGTGCGACGCAACAGGTGCTGATAGGATTACTGTTGCCGACTACATAAAATAGAAACAAAAATTAGAAACACAACTAAAAACCGATAACAATGTCAAAAGAGACCTTTAAGAGGGACAAACCCCACGTAAACATTGGTACGATTGGTCACGTTGACCATGGTAAGACCACTTTGACTGCCGCGATCACAGAGATCCTTTCTAAAAAAGGCCTGGCGACAGCAAAAAAATATGACGAAATTGACGGTGCTCCTGAAGAAAAAGAAAGGGGTATCACGATCAATACTGCACACGTAGAATATCAGACTGACACTCGTCACTACGCTCACGTAGATTGCCCTGGTCACGCTGACTACGTTAAAAACATGATCACTGGTGCTGCTCAGATGGACGGTGCGATCCTGGTGGTAGCTGCTACCGATGGTCCTATGCCTCAAACAAAAGAACACATCCTCCTGGCCCGCCAGGTAGGTGTACCCCGTATAGTTGTATTCATGAACAAGGTTGACCTTGTTGATGACCCTGAACTGCTCGACCTTGTTGAAATGGAAATCCGTGATGAGCTGACAAAACGTGGTTTTGACGGCGACAACACTCCAATCATCAAAGGTTCTGCAACTGGCGCTCTTGCTGGTGAAGAAAAATGGATCGGTGCTATCACTGAACTGATGGACGCTGTAGACAGCTACATTCCGCTGCCTCCCCGCCCGGTTGATCTTCCATTCCTGATGTCTGTAGAAGACGTATTCTCTATCACTGGTCGTGGTACTGTTGCTACTGGCCGTATCGAAAGAGGTCGTGTAAAAACTGGCGAAGGTGTTGAGATCGTAGGTCTGATCGAGCATCCCCTGACTTCAACTGTAACAGGTGTGGAAATGTTCCGCAAAATCCTGGACGAAGGTGAAGCTGGTGACAACGCAGGTCTGCTGCTCCGCGGTATTGAGAAAACTCAGATCCGTCGTGGTATGGTTATCTGCAAACCCGGCTCTATCACTCCCCACACTGAGTTCAAATGCGAAGTATACGTACTGAGCAAAGACGAAGGTGGCCGTCACACTCCGTTCTTCAACAAATACCGTCCTCAGTTTTACTTCCGTACAACTGACGTAACTGGTGAAGTTGAACTGAACGCTGGTACTGAAATGGTTATGCCTGGCGATAATACTTCACTGACTGTGAAGCTGATCCAACCGATCGCTATGGAAAAAGGTCTGAAATTCGCGATCCGCGAAGGCGGCCGTACCGTAGGTGCTGGTCAGGTGACTGAGATCATTAAATAAAAAAGCCATTCGGAGTTCGCTTCAGGCGGACTTACGAAAAGCTTTATATACTTTTGCAAAGTACTTGGGTTTACCCGGGTACTTTGTGATTATACGGGCATAGTTCAATGGCAGAATAGCGGTCTCCAAAACCGTTGATGGGAGTTCGAATCTCTCTGCCCGTGCGACGAAGGTTTAAAGGTCCAAGGTTTAAAAGTTTAATACCCATCAACCAGGCTAAACTTTAAACCCTTAAACTTTTAAACTCTTAAACCATAAGAGACCATGAACAAAATATCAACTTACTTCAGAGAGTCATACAAAGAACTGACGGAAAAAGTGACCTGGCCTAACTGGGCTCAGCTTCAGCAATCAACCATGATCGTGCTGGTAGCCACCCTGGTTATCACAGCCCTGGTTTCACTGATGGATTTTGCAGCAGGTGGCATTCTGAAATTTGTTTACAACCAATTCTTTAATTAATGGAAGCGACTACGACCAATACAGACAATGCGCAGCAGCAGGAGACAAAGTGGTTTGTGCTTCGAGTCGTGAGCGGAAAGGAAAGAAAGGTAAAAGAATACCTGGATAAGGAAATTTCACGTGGCGGCTGGAGCGAAGTGGTAAAACAAGTATTCCTCCCCGTTGAAAAAGTGTACAAAGTAGCCAATGGAAAAAAAGTAATGCGTGAACGTAACTACTATCCTGGCTATGTAATGATAGAAGTGATTGACGGAAAGTTGAATGATGATCTGCGAGACACTATCAAAAATACCAACAGCGTTATTCATTTTCTCGGAAAGGATAACCCTATTGCCCTCCGCAAAGCAGAAGTAAACAAAATGCTGGGCAAAATGGATGAAATGGCTGAAGCCGGCGGCGTAAGCATGAGCGAGCCGTTCATCGTTGGTGAAACGATCAAGATCATTGAAGGACCATTCAACGATTTCAATGGCGTGATCGAAGAAGTGAATGACGAAAAGAAGAAACTGAAAGTTACAGTGAAAATATTCGGACGTTCTACACCTGTTGAACTCAACTACATGCAGGTAGAGAAGATCAGCTAAGAAAAACACGGTAACTGCTCAATTTTAACGAACCAAAGCCATTCCTTAAACGGGATGGCTTTTATATTTACGACCTGAAGGACAAAGGTTGCGGGAACAACCTTGTGCATTTAACTGCGCGCAAATAATGACTGCGAAATTCAAATTTATCCTGCTTTACTTTTTAAGCTGGGTCATCTTTTTTGACCTGATGCGGCTGGTTTTCTTTTTGTATCATTTCAGCAAAACAAAACTGCTGCCCTTTCATACTGTTTTGGGAAGTTTCTGTTACGGTTTGAAAATGGACTTGTCCGTAGCAGCTTATATTACAGCACCCGTTTGCCTGTTTGTATTGCTGAGCCTTTGGATCCGCTCTTTTAAGCGGCTTCCCATTTATAAAGTATATACGCTGGTGATATTACTGGTAGTGGCAGTTATTTGCCTGGCAGATCTTGAATTATATTCCGCCTGGGGAGTAAGACTTGATATGACCCCGATCCGTTTCCTGGTAACACCTAAAGAAGCGTATGCTTCCATCAGTCATATTCCCTTATTTTTTGTAGCGGTTATTTTCCTGGCAGCTTATGGCCTTTTTTATTTCTGTTTTATCTATGTATTGAGAAGGATATTTTTTCAGGAGCAGCATCATTACAAAATTCATACAGCTATTGCGTTGCTGCTTTTTACCGGTGCATTGATCATTCCTATCCGTGGAGGCCTTCAACTGGTGCCGCTTAATCAAAGCAGCGTATATTTTTCTACTCATAATTATGCTAACCAGGCAGCAGTGAACCCTGTCTGGAACCTGCTGCATAGCGCTTTCAGCAAAGGCAATTCAGGCCATAATCCTTACCAGTACATGGCGGAAGAAAAGGCAAAACCTATCGTAGACAGTTTATATAAAAACACAGCCGTTACAGATACAGTGATCAATACTTCTGCACCGGTGAATGTGCTGGTGGTGGTATGGGAAAGCTTTACAGAAAAAGCATTGCATGTCTCCGTCAATCAGGAGGAAGTAACGCCTCAGTTCAACAGGCTCCGGAAGGAAGGAATTTATTTCAGTAATCTTTATGCAAGCGGTGATCGCACATATAAAGGCCTGCCGGCAATTTTCAGCGGTTATCCTGCCATGCCTAACACAACTATTATCCATTCACCGGCAAAGTCCATTAAGCTGGAAGTATTACCAAAGTTGTTCAGGGAAAAAGGATATGCCACACCTTTCTTTTATGGAGGCGAACCTGAGTTTGCCAATATTAAATCGTACCTCTTGCAAGGTGGCTTTGATCCCATTGTTGGCAAAAATGATTTTGATGAAAAGGATATGAATTCCAAATGGGGGGCACATGATGGCGTGGTAATGAAACGTGTGCTGAAAGACCTCAATAAAGAAACAAAACCATTTTTTGCAGCCTGGCTGACATTGACCAGCCATGAGCCGTTTGAAACACCAGTGCCGGTGGTGTTCAAAGGAACAGATACCAAAACAAAGTTTCTTAATTCATTGCATTATTCAGATCAGGTGATTGGTGAGTTTATTGATTCATGCAGCCGGCAGCCCTGGTGGAACAATACGGTTGTGATCATTACCGGGGACCATGGTCATCTGCTGCCTGAAACAGGACATACGGCAGATGATTTCCACACACCGATGTTGTGGCTGGGAGGAGCATTGACAAAAAAAGGAATTGTAGTCAGCAAGCCGGTGTCGCAACTGGATATTGCTGCATCCATCTGCGTACAGCTTGGGTTGGATAAAACAAAGTTCCCTTTCAGTAAGAATATTTTCGATCCGTTCACCACTCCATGGGCTTTCTTCACATTTAATGATGGGTTTGGTTTTATTGATTCATCTGGTAGGCTGGTGTATGATAATATAGGAAGGCGGCCGATAGAGCGGGAGGGTAATTCCGCAGAAAAACAGGTGGAAGCCGGTAAAGCGATGATGGAAACGGTGTATGATGATTTTCTTAAAAAGTAGGTACCGGAACATTCAGGTTCATCCGGCGGGATTCTTTTTTGCCAAAGCGGATATTCATCATTTTCCAGACAAGCCTGAATTCCTGGCGCATGGTTTTCTGACGGATAAAAAATTCCGAATGTGTCTCCAGCCATAGAAAACGGCCTAGGGTCTTATAAACACCAAAACCTGCAGCCGGAGCGTTTGTGCGATCGAGTAATGCATCCTTGGTCCTTTTTCTGTCCAGGTGATAGCTGAAATCACACCAGAAAGCATACTTATAACAGCCATTGGCAAACAGGGAATATCTTAAATAAGGAGTATATTCAACGGAATGCTGATACGAATAAGGCTCATTGCGGGGAATGGATTTATTAAAATGGATACCTGTTTCAAGGTTTTTTACAGGGATATAATTCAGACTTATAGAACTGAACCAATTGTTTTGGCGTTGGCCATCTGTTTTCGTTCTCCTGAACCCTCCGCTGGCCCATACATTGAGTGTTCCGGGCTGAAGTTCGGTAAAGATGGAATCTGGATAAACGCATTTTTTAGGATAAAAAAACTGGGCCTGCAGGTTTGTGCAGGTTAACAGACAGATTATCAGACCGGTTGTAATAGATTGGGCTCTCATAGCAAAAAGGTTGCTCTGAAATTAAGTTTTTTTGCCTGTTTCTTCAAAAAATCCCTTTAGATGCTTACCTTTGCAGCCCCAAAGAGTTCTTTATAGATTCGCCTTCGCTGTAAAGCCAGGCGGACGAGGAATTGGGAGATCAAGTACCTGCCAGACAGTGAAAGGTCGTTAACACCAAAAAGTTTAAAAAATGGCAAAAGAAATCTCAGGCTTTGTAAAGCTTCAGTGCAAGGGTGGCCAGGCCAACCCGGCACCTCCGATCGGTCCGGCATTGGGTTCCAAAGGTGTAAACATCATGGAATTCTGCAAACAATTCAATGCCCGTACCCAAGACAAAATGGGAAAAGTTCTTCCCGTATTAATTACCGTTTATTCTGACAAGAGTTTTGAGTTTATCATTAAAACTCCTCCGGCAGCTGTTCAGTTGATGGAAGCCGCTAAAATTCAGAAAGGTTCCAAAGAAAGTAACCGTGCAAAAGTAGGCAAGGTAACCTGGGCTCAGGTTGAGGCTATTGCGAAAGACAAAATGCCCGATCTGAACTGTTTTACCGTGGAAAGCGCCATGAAAATGGTAGCTGGTACTGCCCGCAGCATGGGTTTAAACGTGGATGGTAAAGCCCCATGGGAAAATTAAATTACTTGTCCGCCGAAGCTTACCGCTTTCATTAAAATTACAGCGGTTAAAAAGCGAAGGTGGATTGAACCAACCCGCCGAAGCTTTAGCGAAGGAGGGTAAAAAAACGAATTACAATGGCATTCATCAGTAAAAAAAGAAAAGTTGCCAATACCAAGGTAGACGGCAATAAACAATATTCCTTAAAAGAAGCATC
The DNA here is from genome assembly GCA_965990355.1 of uncultured Chitinophagaceae bacterium. Lineage (GTDB taxonomy): Bacteria > Bacteroidota > Bacteroidia > Chitinophagales > Chitinophagaceae > Terrimonas_A. Next base: position 2,494 of record CBHEUU010000172.1, on the reverse strand, counting down.
TGCACTGGTAAAACAGATCACTACCTGCAAATTCGATGCTTCTGTTGACCTGCACGTTCGCCTGGGTGTTGATCCCAAGAAAGCGGACCAGGCTATCCGTGGCACAGTTACTTTACCTCATGGTACAGGTAAAACCAAAAAAGTGTTGGTGCTTTGCACGCCTGATAAAGAAGCGGAAGCAAAATCAGCCGGCGCAGATTATGTAGGCCTGGATGAGTTTGTAACCAAGATCGAAGGCGGATGGGTAGATGTTGATGTGATCATCGCTACTCCTTCTGTAATGCCTAAGATCGGTAAGTTGGGTAAAGTATTAGGTCCACGCAACCTGATGCCCAATCCTAAAACAGGCACCGTTACCAACGATGTGGCAAATGCAATCAATGATGTAAAAGGTGGTAAGATCGCTTTCAAGGTTGATAAAGTGGGTATCATCCACGCTTCTATCGGCCGTGTAAGCTTCGCTCCTGAAAAAATTGCAGAAAACAGCCAGGAATTGCTGAACGCGATCATCAAAGCAAAACCTTCTACTGCAAAAGGAACTTACCTGAAAGGCATCAGCATGGCCAGCTCAATGAGCCCCGGCGTTGCAATTGACACAAAAGCATTTGTTCATTAATCTTAAGTGGTTTAAAAACTTATTATCATGACTAAAGATCAAAAAAACGAAGTGATTGAACTGCTGAAAGGTAAGTTCTCCCAATATAATAACTTCTATATCGCCGATACAGAAGCACTGTCTGTTGAGCAAGTGGGCAAACTGCGCCGCGCCTGCTTCGACAAACAAGTGGAAATGAAAGTAGCCAAGAACACGCTGATCAAAAAAGCGCTGGAATCTCTTGATGCTGAAAAATATTCAGGTGTTTATGACTCCCTGCATAAAGTAACAGCTTTGATGTTCTCTGAGAATCCCAAAGAGCCTGCACTGATCATCAGTTCTTTCCGTAAGGCCAGCAATGGTGAAAAGCCTGTACTGAAAGCAGCGTTCATCAATGGTGATGTGTACACTGGCGACAATCAACTGAAAACACTGACCCAGATCAAAACGAAGAACGAACTGATTGGCGAAGTGATCGGCTTGCTGCAATCTCCTGCAAAACGCGTACTGGCTGCTTTATTGCACCATCACGAGCAGAAAGCAGGTGGCGCAGAAGCAGCTACTGCAACAGCAGAGTAAGCAAACGGAATACAATCTATTGTATTATAAAAAACAATTTTTTTAAACTCTCCGTCGGATCCGCCACAGGTGGAAGTGAAGACGGAAAAAATTCAAAACAATGGCAGACGTAAAAGCATTAGCAGAAGGCCTGGTGGCCCTGACTGTAAAAGAAGTTCAAGAATTAGCAGATTTCCTGAAATCAGAATATGGTATCGAGCCTGCAGCAGCAGCGGTAGTAGTAGCTGGCGGCGGCGACGGTGGCGCTGCGAAAGTAGAAGAAAAGACTGCATTCGACGTTATCCTGAAGAGCGGTGGTGCTTCTAAACTGAACGTAGTTAAGATCGTTAAAGACCTGACTGGTCTTGGTCTGAAAGAAGCAAAAGACCTGGTTGACGGTGCTCCGAAACCAGTGAAAGAAGGTGTTTCTAAAGCAGAAGCTGATGAAATCGCAGCTAAGCTGAAAGAAGCAGGTGCTGATGTAGAAGTAGCTTAATTGTTGGCTTCATAAAATTAAAGCCCTCTGTTTTTTGACAGAGGGCTTTTTGTTTGTATAGCACATAATTTTAACTAAAAACGGGTTGCAGATTTTCGCAAACACTTCCGCATTCAGGTTTTTCAGATTAATATAATCAAATTATGCAGGCATAATATTTGCATTTAAGTTGCACCAAAAACAAAACTTATTTTAATGAAAAAATCCGTCGTTATGTTAGCCTTGTTGCTAACTTCTTTTTTTGCCAAAGCTGACCAGTTAGCTGCATTGACCAGGGAACAAGCTGAAAAAGCCGTTGCTTATCTCAAAAAAGAATCCAGTGTTATTTTATGGTGCAGTTGCTGTGAAAACGAGTCTCTAAAACGCGTTACCATTAATGAAGTATTTATCAAAGCCGATAAAGACGGCAAATACTTCTCTGTCGTTTTAAAAGGACGTGATGATGATGGAAAAGAGATCGAAGAGTATCTTGATCTGGCTTATGTGTTTGTGAAGAAAGGAAGCAAAGGGCATTCTTTAGGGAAAGCGCTTAAGTTCAAATGTGATCCCTGTGTGAAACCGTTTGAGTGGAATATGTCAAGTGCTGGTTGATCAAATTATTTTTTTGAGTAAGGGTTATGAATGACTTATGTTTTTCATAACCCTTTTTTTATATCATAACATCCGGCCTGATACAGGCATTGAGCTTAAAAGAGCATTTATTATCCGGATAAAAAACAGGAAAGGTTATATTTTTAGATACGAAAACCTTACCAGGATATGAGAACCTTATCTGTTTACCTGCCAGTGATTTTAGTGCTGTTCATTACAGCATGTAAAGATTCACCACACGAACCAAAACCAGA